>CAYYLU010000021.1:0-28982 GCA_964472475.1 uncultured Syntrophus sp.
ATATCATTATACCTTATCGGAAATAGAATATCCCTAGTTTTCTCAAAGAGATATATATCAACGGCAAATCCTTCTGAGTAACTTCCCTTTTAAGCCCATAAAAACCGATTCACTGTTTTGTCACGCCGGACTTGATCCGGCGTCCAGAAAAAAGGAAATCACTGGATACCTGCCTCCGCAGGTATGACGGAATCGATTGATCTGTACGGTATACCAGGTTACTCTCCTGAGAGATCGCCCAAAGGGCGTGTACCGCTAAATAGCAAATTCCAAATTCTAAAGTTCAAGGTCACAACCTGAAATCACAAATTCAAACCGCGAAACCGCACGACACGACTTTTCTGATTTCTTGGTTGGCACATTGGGATTTGTCATATTGTTTGTTATTTGAGATTTGCGATTTGTGATTTTATGTGTGGGATTTATCATTTGGGATTTGCTGTTTCTGTGATATTATGATTTGTGTACAATTCCTGAAAAGATGAACTCTTGAAAGAGGTGAATATGGAGCAAAAAACCAGTTCCGGGGCAACGAATTTCAAATACGAAGGCGATTTCATCGATGGTAAGAGAACAGGAAAAGGCATTCTTACCTGGGCAAACGGGGATAAATACGAGGGTGATTTTTTTGATGGAAAATTGCAGGGAAAAGGAGTTTTCACAAGCGTAAACGGTGACACTTATGAAGGTGATTTTCTCGATGGCAGGTTCCATGGAAAGGGAAAAACGGTGTGGGCAAGCGGCGGAAGCTATACGGGGGATTACGTAGACGGTAAAAGGACCGGGAAAGGTGTATTCCAGTGGGCGGACGGCAACAGATACGAAGGTGATTTCGTAGATGGCAGATTCCATGGAAAGGGTACATTCACGGATGCTGACGGCAATACCTATGAGGGTGATTTCGTAGACAACAAGTTTCACGGCAAAGGGAAACTTACCTCCAAATAGGCAGAGCGTTTCTGATCGCATAATCACGGATCGATGATGATCCCATTTGTGTGGACCGGCATTATTTTTCTTTCGCGGTTCGGCACGGTACACCGATCACGCCTGCTCTTTAGGTATTAGGACAATGTTCTAATGGAAAAGAGATGCACAGATCGGTTACATTGCATAAATGGAACGATTTAAGGGATTCACGGGGTCTGCGCTCGTTTATCTTTTTTTTCTTTGGTTTCTTTGGTTCGCAAATTTTTCCCTCCGGATTGTCTTCGCCCCAATAATGCCGATCCTGGAAGATGAATTCGCGGTTACTCACGCCAGGGCAAGCGGCATATTTGTATTTCTGTCTATCGGGTACGGCGCGGCCGTTGTTCTTTCAGGTTTTTTTTCCGGCAGAATCGGCTACAAGAGATCGATAGTCTCGTCGCTTGCACTCCTGAGTATTGTCGCTTTTCTAATTCCCTTGGTTAACAAATTCTACCTGTTGTATACTTTTGCCTTTTTGGTCGGAATTTCCGTCGGTTTATATATCCCCTCTGCCATACCGCTGATCACTGAGTACTATTCGGAGAAAGATTGGGGAAAGGCAATCTCCATTCATGACACAGGGGCATCAACTGCCATCTTCGCCACACCGTTCATAGCCCTCGGTTGTCTGCAGTTCATAAGCTGGCGTGGGATTTTTGTGATATTCGGGTGCGTGTTTCTGGCCTGCTCCATTATTTTCCATTTCGCCAGCACCGAGGTGAAGCTTTCGAATCTGCCCAAGGGAATGCTCGTGCGCATTCTTAGGACAAAAACTCTGTGGTTAATGGCGGTGATGTGGATATTCGGTGCGGGCGCAAACCTAGGAGTCTACTCAATCGTACCGCTCTATCTTACGAAGGAATTGCATCTCGAGATTGGACACGCAAATATGCTGCTCGGCATTTCGAGAGTCGGATCTCTGGTCACCGCGGGGGCCTGCGGTTTCTTGATCGATAGATTCAACCTGAAGAAATTCATGTTCAATGTAATGATTATTTCTGGTCTGATAACCATCATGATTGGCATATCTCCGGTCAGATACACGGGCATCGTTCTCTTTCTCCAGGCTTTTTTCGTTACGGGTTTTTTTCCTATAGGGCTTGTGATGATTGCAAAGACTTTCAACCGTGAAACGAGGAGCCTCGCGACAGGCATCACGCTCGCGATAAGCATGGTTTCGGGCGGCGGTATCATCCCTTATCTACTGGGCATTTCGGGCGATCTTTACAGTTTCCGTTTCGGTATCATCATACTCGGTATTTGCCTTACATCCGCGAGCGTGCTTGTTTTCAAGTTAAAAGATCTTTGATAAGAAGAGACTAAAGTATCTGGACAACCGCCACCGCATACTCCCTTTCGTGCGAGATGCTTACATTGTCGAAACGATTGCCGTTGAAGAGAATATAAGGGTTACCGTCTTGCTGATGCACTTCAATTTCCTTCCAGGGCACACTTTTTCCGATAGCCTTAATGAAAGCTTCTTTCGCTGCGAAGCGGCCCGCCAGCGTCTCCCCCATCTTCCGTTTTTGTTTTGCGTAGGCGATTTCTTCAGGAGTAAAAACCTTATCCAGGAATTTGTCTCCATACTGTTCTGCTGCTTTCGTTATCCTCGAGACCTGAACAATATCAATTCCGATCATTTATTCACACCGGTACTGATTTTGTGTTGATAATGCCACTTCCCATAAAAAGGCATATGGAGCCACCGGGGAGGAACCGGCGCAGGACGTACTTCGTTGCACATTGAAGAGCGCGAAGACGAGACAGCGAAAGTGGGGCAATGAACACGATGTGACATATTATACTCTCATAAGCTCCAGCATATCCCTTACTGCCCGATCAAGGCCGGTGAAAACCGCCCTGGCTATTATGCTGTGGCCGATGCTCAGCTCATCGATTTCCTTTATTGCCGCGACTTCGCTCGTGTTGTGGTAATGCAGGCCGTGCCCGGCATTGACACCAAGACCTAATTTTTTCCCATGTATTGCTGAGTTGACTATTTTCTTGAATTCGTTTTCCCTTACCTTTTGTGTTTTGGCATCGCTGTAAGCACCCGTATGAAGCTCGATCACGTCTGCATTTATGTTATACGAACATTCAATCTGAGCTTCTACCGGATCTATAAACAAGCTTACTTTAATACCGCGCGCATGAGCCCTTTGTACCACTGTTTTCAGCTTATCCCGGAACTTGATGACGTCCAATCCGCCTTCAGTTGTCAGTTCCTTGCGTTTCTCGGGTACGAGGGTGATCATGTCGGGTTTTATGGCGCATGCAATGTCGACAATCTCCGGCGCGGCTGCCATTTCGAGATTCAGCTTTGTCTTCACTACCTCTCTGAGAATTTTTACATCACGGTCCTTAATATGCCGCCGGTCTTCCCGCAAATGTACGATAATCCCCGAAGCCCCCGCCATCTCTGCGATGCCGGCTGCATAAACCGGATCAGGATAATAAATGCCTCTCGCCTCTCTCAATGTAGCTATGTGATCGATGTTCACCATCAGCAGTGCCATCTTTTGTTACCTCCAAAACAATTCACTTTTCCCGGCGTCGTATCTATTGTCCGTGCTCCTTGAGTGCCTGAAAATGTCATTTCTTCTTCTCGTGCTTCCTGAGCGTGACTTTTATGACATCGGGCGCAACCCTGCTTACGCGCAGGCCTTCCGTATCCAGAGGAATGTCAACCGCTTCTTCCTGGCGTTTTATGTCGGTATTCACCGGAACAGTCTTGACTTCGGTTTCCCCCTCCAATATCCTTCTTGGCCCTCTTGCGGTCACAAAGGCAGGACTCCAGGAATGCACATCGTATTTTCCAAACAGGCGTTCACTTAATCTCACGGATGTTTTGAGCTTTTTTTCAATGACGGTATCGATGTCAATCTTCACAGATGTGGGCCTTATCTCATCGATCTGAACCCCTCTGGGGATCTCGACGTTGGCCTTTGAAATATTGAATATGTTCTCCCCCTCCTGTGCGCGCACCAGGTCAAGCAATACCCGGATATCGTTCGCCTTCACATCCCTCAGGACTGAGACCCTTCCGGTCAGAGTGATATCTACCGTCGTGGAATCCATCTTCATGAGGACAGCGTCCTTCCGGAGATTGATCGTTGTAACAGGAACACTGACCTCTTTCTTGGTTTCACCCATAAGATACACAACAAACCAGAGCATTGTTGCCAGGAACAGGGACAGCAATTTCAGCTTCCAGTTGTCCAGAATAAAAGTCCTGAGGTTCATATGCACGTACTCACTTCAGCAGTTCCTTAATTGCCTTCTTGAGGTTGTCACCTGATATCTCCACGAATATTTCTCCCCTGTACGCGTACGACATAGAGCTCTTTTCTTCAGACACAATAATTGAAATAGCGTCAGTTACTTCTGTTATCCCTATACCGGCCCTGTGACGTGTACCGAAGGCCTTATCGATCTCATCACTGGTTGTCAGAGGCAATACACAACCCGCCGCACGAATACGCCCTTCCCGGATAATCATAGCGCCGTCGTGGAGAGGCGAGCTATGCTGGAACATACTCAAGATCAGCTCCGTGTTGACTTCGGCGTCGAGCCGAACACCAATCTCCATAAACTCCTCGAGACCGACTTCTTTTTCAATCACAATCAGCGCCCCTATTTTCCGTTTCGCCATCACAACACAGGCATTCACCAGTTCGTCGTAAAACAACGTCTCCTGCACATATGTGATCTTCTTAAAAAAAGGACTGCGTCCGAGCGCGATGAGTAATCTTCGGATGTCATTTTGAAAGATAACAACTATGACGAAAATAATAGAGCCCACAAAGTTGTTGAATATCCATCCAACCGTAAAAAGGCCTATTTTCTCCGCGATGGAAAACAGGAAAATAATTATTACGAGGCCGATTATTAACTGGATGGCCCGTGTGCCTTTGATTAGCAGAAATGTCTTATAGATAATAAACGATACAATCAGGATATCGGCGACATCTTTGAATATGTCCGCAATGTCACGCCATGCAAAGTACGGCATCATGATTCCATAATCGCGCGCACAAGTCTTGAGGCCTGTACCGTCTGTTTCACATCGTGTACCCGAAGGATGTCCGCCCCATTCATCATTGATACCACGTTGCTCGCCAATGAGCCCTCCGATCTATCTTCAACCGGGGCGCCGGTCACGTGCCCGATGAAGCTTTTCATTGAGGCTCCGACAAGGAGCGGCTTGTTGAATTTTTTGAAATCCCGGAGAGATTTCAAAATCTTCAGGTTGTCTTCTACCCTCTTTCCAAATCCTATCCCGGGATCCAGAATAATCTTATCACCGCCAACCCCCGCATCCTCTGCAACTTTCATCTGCTTCTCGAAAAAATCGCTGATTTCCGATATGACATCGTGGTAAGAAGGGTCTTTCTGCATACTTTTCGGCGTTCCTTTAATATGCATGATAATGATGGACGCGTCGGCACTTGCCGCAACACCGGCCATACGTGGATCGAACGTCAATCCGCTGATATCATTTATGATGTCTGCGCCGCTGAGACATGCCTGACGCGCAACATCGGATTTGTAAGTGTCAATGGAAATAAGAACGTCCGAATTGGCCCGGATCTTTTCTATAACAGGGATAACTCTTTTGAGTTCCTCATCCATATGGACCGGATCAGCGTTCGGTCGTGTGGATTCCCCACCGACATCAATGATATCTGCGCCGTCGCTGATCAATGACATCGCATGATTGAATGCCTGCTCTGTGTCTGAGTGTCGTCCCCCGTCAAAAAAAGAGTCAGGGGTTACATTGAGAATGCCCATAACGAGGGGCCATTTTCTATTGAGGAGTTTCCCTGGCATCGGAGCTGTCCTTGATGATGAGATCAATCTCCTGGCCATCCAATGTTTCCTTTTCCAGCAGTTTACCCGCAATGGCGTGGAGCGTGTCTATATTGGTTGAAAGGAGACCTTTAGCCCTCTCATAGCAACCATGCACAAAATTCTTGAGTTCCTCATCAATGTCCTGCGCCGTCTTTTCGCTGAAGTCTCTGTGTTTTGCGATTTCTCTTCCAAGGAACACATGTTCCTCATCTTTTCCATAATTGACAGGTCCCATCTTGTCGCTCATGCCCCATTCACAAACCATCTTTCTGGCAAGCTTTGTCGCACGCTCTATATCATTCCCGGCACCTGTAGTTTCATGAAGCAATACGAGCTGTTCGGCCGCCCTTCCGCCCAGCAGAATGGCAATGCTGTTCACCAGATATTCCTTGGAATACGTATGCCGTTCATCTATAGGAAGCTGCTGTGTAAGTCCGAGTGCCCTGCCGCGAGGGATGATAGTGACTTTGTGTATCGGATCGGAACCGGGGATCAGTTTAGCTACCAGGGCATGGCCGGCCTCGTGATATGCGGTATTTTTCCTCTCCTCAAGGGTAATGATCATACTCTTTCTTTCGACTCCCATGAGTACCTTGTCTTTTGCGTGTTCGAAATCGCTCATGTCAATCGCTTTCTTGCCCTGTCTTGCAGCAACAAGCGCGGCTTCGTTGACAAGATTCTCCAGATCTGCTCCGGAAAAGCCCGGTGTCCCTCTTGCTATTATCGAGAGGTCGACGGAATCCTCAACAACCGTTTTTCGCGCATGCACTTTCAGGATGGCTTCCCTGCCTTTGACATCCGGGACAGAGACAACAATCTGCCGGTCAAAACGTCCGGGCCTGAGCAGCGCGGGGTCAAGTACATCCGGTCTGTTTGTCGCGGACATGACAATAACACCTTCATTTGATTCAAAGCCGTCCATCTCAACCAGCAGCTGGTTCAGGGTCTGTTCCCTTTCATCATGACCGCCGCCAAGGCCTGCGCCCCTGTGTCGGCCAACCGCATCGATCTCGTCTATGAAGATGATACAGGGAGCATTCTTCTTTCCCTGAGTAAAAAGGTCTCTGACGCGCGATGCGCCGACACCGACGAACATCTCTACAAAATCGGAACCACTGATACTGAAGAAAGGTACGTTTGCTTCTCCAGCGATTGCCCGCGCAAGCAGTGTCTTTCCTGTACCCGGTGAACCGACCAGTAAAACGCCCTTCGGTATACGTCCGCCAAGTTTTGTGAACTTCTTCGGATCAGTAAGAAATTCAATGATCTCCTGTAGTTCCTCTTTAGCCTCGTCGATTCCGGCTACGTCCTTAAAGGTAACCTTGTTGTCTTTACCGGCAAACAACCTGGCCTTACTTTTTCCGAAGGACATGGCTTTTCCACCTCCTGCCTGCATCTGGCGCATGAAAAAGATCCATACACCGATAAGGAGGAGCATAGGAACCCATGAAACAAGGATAGATTGCCAAAAACCGGGCTCATCATCCGGTTTGGCGGTTATACGCACATTGTTTTGCCGCAACATGTTCATTAATTCAGGATCTTCAGGGGCATACGTCTTGAATTCTTTGCCCTCTTTAAAAGTTCCTATAATGTTTCTTCCCTGGATTGTGACGGATGATACTTTTCCGGCCTGGACAGCGCTGACGAAATCGCTGAAAATGACTTCGTCATAGCTCTTTTTGGAAGTGGGGAAGACTTTGAAAATAAAAAACGCCATAATAATCAAGAGCAGAATTATGAAAAGGCTTTTATTATTAGGGGTCTGATTTGCAGTTTTTTGCGCCATTTGCCTAATTTACCACAGAACTCCTTTAGTTTTCAATATATGTTGCCCCATAAACCTTCTTAAGTAACACACCAGGACGACGAACGGGACGTGCTTTTTATTGCAATTCACGGGTGCGTATGCGATATACAATCGAATGGAACTCCAAAGTCGTACAGATTCCACCGAAGGCTCTCGAAAACGCATACTGGGCCTTGTCTGTTCTCCGCGACAGTACGGAAATTGTGAAATCTACATAAAAGAAGTGTTCAGGAACCTCAGGGGGCAATACGACCTACGGCTCATTCGATTGACATCTTTAAACATTGAACCATGTAAGGGATGCTACGGATGTATCATGGACAAACCATGCCCACGGCAGGATGATATGCAGTTCCTGCTTGGGGAGATCGCCGCGGCAGATGCCATTCTGATTGCATCGCCGGTATACTATCTCGGGGCGAATGCGGCCGTCAAAAAGGTGCTCGACAGAGGCTTCCTGTTTTTCACAGCTCTGCGTCAGACATACGGAAAACCCGCTATTCTGCTCAACTTCTATGGAATAAGGGAACGAATCGGTGTGGCCCCCCAGATGCTGCAGACCATGGCCGCCATGCTGGGTCTTAACGTTAAGGCAAGTGTCAACATACGTGCAGCCCTCCCCGGCGAATCAGTTCTGAATAGCGCCCATTTGAGAAAGGCACGGAGGCTGGCAGATACCCTTTTCTCATCGAAATCCATACGGACGGGCTATGGTTGTCCCTACTGCGGCTGTGAAATAGTGCGCGCCGTTAAGGGGGGTTTCTTCTGTACCGTGTGTCACGGACTCTTGAAACCGGACGGAAACGGTCAGCTGGTCGGGGTTAAGAAAGGTCCGGTGCTTGGACCTCTCAATCATCTCATGCTTCACAAGAAATGGCTCGCAGGAATGAAAGACCTTTTCCTCATGAAACGCAAGGAAATCATGAGAGCAGTCATTGTGTACAAAGAAATCGGTGAATGGATCGAACCGCCTGAATAGAAGACCCGAAGGACGTTCACTCGCTTCGCTCGCTAGGACGAGGGACGATGGCTGCGCCCGGACGAAGGGGATTTCTATCGTTTGCACTAAGTTCTTTTCAGGCCGTATGCTCCAATCGACAATGTCTGTCGCTTTTCCGATATCTCATTCATGATACAGCCATAAACCCGAATTTGTCATTAGGCGGAATGTCAGATTTCCTCAAGCAAACCCTCAGGAGGCGAGGAAGCTTGGTCTTTTGTGTAAGCAAAAGTTCCGAAGCCGAGTGGGAGCGACTGGAGCCGCAGGAGCAAAAGAAGCGTGTTTGTGGAGGAAGTCTCGACATGGAGCAGATCTAATGACAAATTCGGGATAAAAAAACATGCGGAGGTAATCTCCGCATGTTTTCAGTATACGTTTATTCCCACTAGCTAAGATTTGTCAAGACTCTCCATCGTTCTGCGTCCATCGTCCGAGCGCAGCGGACATCCCGTGATCAGTTGCCGTATAGTCTCTTCACTTCGCGTTTCAGGATCTTGCCTGCGGGGCTTTTTGGAAGTTCCTTAAGAATCCTGTACTCTTTGGGTACTTTAAAAGGTGCCAGACGGGCTTTCAGATATGCTTTTACCTTATCCGGTTCGACAGTCTGTCCCGGTTTTGCCACTATGAAAGCTACTACCCGCTCGCCCCACTCTCTATCGGATAGACCGATTACGGCACATTCCTCTATCTCAGGTACGGTGTAGAGAAATTCTTCCACTTCACGTGGCGATACGTTTTCACCGCCCGTTATGATAAGGTCTTTCAATCTATCAACTATGTAAAGATAGCCTCTCTCGTCAATGTATCCTATGTCACCTGTCCTGAGCCATCCGCCTTCCCAGAAGGTCTCCTTCGTTGCCTCGGGGTTGTTAAGGTATCCTTTCATAACACTCCGGCTGCGCACACAAATTTCTCCCTCTTGCCCCTGTTCCATGACGTTCCCCGAGGTGTGTCGAATCTGTACTTCCATTCCCTGGACAGGCTGGCCGACAGCCCCCACGACATGGTACTCGGGATAAAAGTGGTTGAAAACTATAGGCATGCACTCGGTCATTCCTAGAGACTCGGCTATTGTAATCCCCGTCTTTTCCTTCCACTGCTTCACGATCTCCTGTGCCATACTCGCACCGGCAGAAAAACAGTATCTTACCTTGCCCAGTTTCTTTTTGAGGTCCGGTATCTGCAGCAGTCTGACATAGACCGTAGGCACTGAGAAAAACTTCGTGACCCGTCCGGATTCGGTGAGACTCAGGACTTTCTCCATGTCAAGAACCGGTATGAGTTCGAGACAGCCGGCGCTGTAGATGGTTGAATTCATAATATGTATCTGGCCAAAGACATGATTGAAAGGCAGGAAGCAAAGGGCAAAATCATCCGGAGTGGAGTGCTCACAGTACGCTATATTGTGAGCCGAGAGGCTGATTCCTTCGTGGGTCAGCATAACCCCCTTCGGCATTCCCGTCGTACCACCTGTGAACAGGATTGCGACTGTATCGTCTCTTTCCCTGTCAACAGCTTTGAATGACGCCGATCCCGTCTCCATGACCTGTTTCAGCGTGAGGTCGCAATCCGCGGAACAGATGATTTTTTCCAGCATGCCCGGTGCCTTCAGATGTTTCAGCGTTTCTATTCTATCCGGAGTGGTGAAAAGCAGCCGTGGTTTCGAATGATTGAGAAGGTTTGTCAACTCATCCGGGGAACTTGCGTTCGCGATGGTTACCGCTACAGCGCCCGTTTTTATGATTCCGAAATAGACCGTAATCCAATCGGCTGAATTGGGAGCGCACACGCCTACAAGCTCTCCGGGCTTCACGCCTAGTTTGATAAGGCCTGTAGCTACTCTGTTTACGTTCTCATTTAACTGCGCGTAGGTCAGCTCAAGCTCACCTTCACGAATAGCGGGTTTGTTGGGGAAAAATTCTGCCGATACTTCTAAATTTCGTGCAAGATTCATTGGAGGTCTCCTTGATTATATTTCGGGCTTCCAGAACAAGCCCGGGATTATTCAATTCTTTTATACATAAATATTCAATACATTGAATATCTGCATATTTCTATCACAGCCATGGCTTTAAGTCAAAAGAAATCACCATAAATACAATATATTGATATTTTATATATTGACAAAAATCATCAGTTATGATTATTTACATACGTAACTGGCCGCTGTTAACGTTTAAGCTTTACCAAATCATTCTGAAAAAAGGTCCACTACGGCAGGATTTGAAAATAGGGAGGATTACCGGGCATGACTAAAACCGCTCAAGAGCTTTATTCGGAAAGAAAGCAGCGCATTGCTGATATTATCGCTTTGAAAAAACCCGACAGGATACCGGTCACTGCCTCTTTTTCCTTTTTTCCTGCACGTTACTGCGGTTATACCTTCGCGGATATGATGTACGATCCGGACAAGATATGGGAATCGATGCTTAAAGTCCTGGACGACTTCGAGCCTGATCAGGCCATGAATCCTTTTGGTTCCAGTTTTAAGGGAACGCTCCTCGAGATACTTGATTTCAGACAGCTCCAATGGCCCGGCAGACAGCTGGACGCGCATGTTCCGTTTCAATTTGTTGAAGGCGAGTATATGAAAGCCGATGAGTACGACCACTTCCTTTCCGATATGACCGATTTCATGATGCGAAGATACTGGCCGAGAGTGTTCGGTTGTCTCAAGGCGTTTGAGACTCTTCCGCCGTTCCGAAATATGATTACCTACTACATGGGTCTTGGCACTCTCGTTTCTTTCACGAAGCCGGAGATACAGGAGGCACTCGAATCACTCAAGAAAGCAGGGGAAGAGATGCTGAGAATTGGGAAGTATTCGAGCAAATTCAATGAAAAGCTGCTTGAAAAGGGTTATCCGCCTCAAGCGGGAGCCGGAACGCAGGCCCCGTTTGACACACTGGGGGATTTCTTCAGAGGAACAAAAGGCCTCATGCTGGATATGTACCGCAGACCCGATAAGGTGGTAGCCGCCTGTGAAAGACTGCTGCCTATCATGATTGAACTTGCAGTGAACGGAGCAAAGTCCTCAGGCATCCCGTGGATTGGAATACCGCTCCACAAAGGTCTTGACGGTTTTATGTCGCTTGACCAGTTCAAGAAATTTTACTGGCCGACCTTGCGCGAATTGATGGTTGCCCTGATCAACGAAGGCCTTAATCCTGTTCCATTCTGGGAAGGGGATTGTACATCCCGCCTGGACATCATAAAAGACATCCCGGCAGGCAAGGCGATTTATGCCTTCGAGGCAACCGATCTTGTGAAGGCAAAGGAAATACTGGGCGCCACAGTAGCCATAAAAGGCGGTGTACCCATTTCCATTCTGGCAACCGGGACTCCTGAGGAGACGAAAGCCTGTTGCAAAAAGATCATCGATACGATCGGAAAAGACGGCGGTTTCATGATGAGCACGTCAAGTAATATCGAAGACGCCAGGACAGAGAACATCCGTGCCTACTTCGACTTCACAAAGGAATACGGAGTGTATTGAGGTAAGCCATAATTCTCTAACTTCCGTGCCGCCAGGCAGCTCTTGGCCGGGCACGAGGGCTTTTCATATAAGCGCAGCAGGATTGGTGCTTGCGAGAATGGCGGCGCCAAGCGCGGCGGTTATCTGCGGCTCGGGTGGAACAAGGATGGGAACAGCAAGCTCCGTCTCAATCGCTTTGACAAGCCCCATATCCTTTGCCCCTCCGCCGGTAACAACACACGTCTCTTTCAAACCCGCACGCGTGACCAGGTTTGCGATTTTAGACGCCATTGCTTTATGAACTCCGGCCAGTATGTCAGCGGGAAGAGCACCTTCTGCTATCCGGGAAACCGCTTCAGATTCGGCGAAAACCGCGCAGGCCGTTGTGAACTGGACAGGATGCAAAGATGTCATCGAGAGCGGTCCCAACTCCTCAACCGGGATGTGCAGAATTCTGGCAATGATCTGAAGAAATTTGCCGCTGCCACCGGCACATTTCTCATTCATCAGAAAATTCAGTATTGCGCCGTTCTCATTCATCGAGATTACCTTGCTGAACTGTGCCCCCACATCTATGACGGTGCGTGCACCGGGGAAAAGGCTGTGTACACCAGCGGCATGACAAGAGATGTCCGTATTGGTTCGACCGGCATTCTGTACTGCAGCGGCTCCGTATCCTGTCGCCATAGTGGTTGATATCTCATCGAACGATAGATCCGCTTTCCGAACAGCTTCCTCAGAGACCTTCAGAGCAATGTCCGCGTACGCACCGCCCGAAGGCATGGTTGAATACGAAATCAGCGTACCACTCTTGCAGACAGCCGCTTTTGAGAAACCTGATCCTACATCAACACCGAGCGTGTACATAAGACATTCCTGGTTATATCCATAGACATTTCAGGAAAAAAACGTTGCCTCCTGAAGACCGCTTTCACTCCTTTTGGGGGCTATTCCCTTCCTCAGCGCATTTTCATGCAGTTCTTTCCCTATGATGGCGGCACCGAGTGCGCCGGTAATAAGAGGTTCAGGAGGAACCAGGAGAGGGAACCCGAATCTGTTCTCCAGTGCCCTGACAAGCCCTATATTTTTTGCTCCCCCACCTGTAACTGCCACATCCCGCTCGACCTTCAACTTGTTCGTTAAGGAAAACGCGCGCGCTGCAATAGCATCGTGGACACCCGCTATAAGATCGTTGATCGATATGCCTGCGGCAAGCTGAGAAATGACTTCATGCTCGGCAAAAACCGTGCAGGTATTACTGATCGCGGCCGCATTCTCTGACTTTAGCGAAAGATCACCAAGTTTTCCCAACGGAACGCCAAGTGCATCAGCAATGACTTCGAGAAAGCGGCCTGTGCCGGCGGCACATTTATCATTCATTACGAAGTCCACGACTTTACCTGCCTGTATCTTAATGCCCTTGCTATCCTGGCCCCCGATATCTATGACCGTGCGCACAGTCGGAAGTATGCTGTAGAGTCCCTTTGCATGACATGTGATCTCAGTTACCTGCTTATCGGCAAACGGAACGTTCAGCCTGCCGTAACCTGTTGCGACAATGTAGGTGAGATCCTCAAATCTCAGCGCTGCCTTCTGCAGAGCCTCGCCCATCACCTTGTTTGCGAGCTTCCGATGCTCCGGTCCCGTGGGACCGATCAGCGATACGTCGAAGCCGTCCCCAAGGATAACAATCTTCGTCATAGTGGACCCGATGTCCACACCGGCAAAATAGTCCATTATTGTATTCTTTGATCCGGTCGTAAACAGGTCAGTTACGTCGGTTCTTGTAGGCCTCCAGCGTCTCTACAAATGCGTCGATTCTGTTATGTGTATCGGCCTCATTGTACGAGCTGATATCCACTATATCTCCCTCCATAATCAGGACCGGAATATCGCCGTAAACCCTCTTCAACGTTGCAGCCTGATGTACTATTCCGGCATGCCAGCTTCTGCAGGAGAAGGCAGAGTGGAAGACTACTCCATCAAGATTGTAATCTTCAACATATTCGATAATGCGTTCGACCTTCGGCGTTGACCCTGCACGCTTACGTGCTTTGTCGTACCAATGGGTCCAGAAACGCACCCATCTCCATGCGATGTGTTCTATTGGATCATTCGTTTCCGGTAGGTCAAGACGTTCAATTTTCTCCGCGTTTCTGTATGTTACCTCCGCCGGGAACACAACGCCTTTGTCATTGAAGTATTGAAAATCGGCCAGAGCAAACCATGACGGCAATCCCGCTCCCCATAGTACCCTGTATCTTTCATTCTCGGCCACGCCTTTCTTATTTGCTATCTTTTCTTTCAGTTCCGCATTGAGCGCAAGATAAAAATCGTACGCCTCCTGTGTCCCGAGATTAAACGTAACCGGTACCATCGTATTCATAGCGTCGCCGGTGTCCATTGGCGTGGGAATGGCCTTGCGGAGTTCGTATGTATCGATAAAGAGGTCCCAGGTTCTATCTGAGAGAGCCACTATTTCCGACAGCTTATCCCAATCCATTTTCTTCCCGGTGTGCTTCTCACAAAATTTCACCAGTTCACGGAGTTCGTCCGCTGCATACTTTACGTAAATCTGTTCCTGATCATGATGGTTTATTTTCGGGTCGAATGGCGGGTAGTACATGCTTCCCACGAAAACGGGCACATCTCGGAGGTAGTGCTGTGTTGCCTGTGGCCATTTAAATCGCGGATCGCAGAGTTGTTGAGCGCTTCCGATGATCATATCGGGACGGGCCATTCCACCCCAGGGTGCGCCGGGCGGCATTTCTCCTCCGAGTTCCTCCCTCCACATATCAAAACCGATGGTGCATGTGCCGTAGGTACAAAGTGAGCGGGAGAAATTGTCTGATTCCGCTTTCTGAAGATATTTCTCTGCGTCTCTCTTTGCGGCACAGACGCCGGCGAAGCTTTCACCCCATCCTAACGAAATACCCATCGCCCGCAGGACTTCATCCTGACCGTCATTTATATATGCATAGGCCACTTTCCTGCCCTCTTCTTTTGCCTTCAGTGTATCGGACATGTTACCCCTTACAAATTTGGGTATCTTCGTGGCCATCACGGTAGCCAGCGTTCTCTGTTTTTTTTCATCTGCCATATCCAAAACCTCCGCGTCTTAAAGACTTTAAGAAATCGTTGAATCGAAAATCGAAAATCGTTGAGAAGAGAACGAACACACGATTTCATTCCTACACGAATTCACATTTTGTGATTTCGGGCTTCTCACCTTATCTCACGCTATCATCTCGAGAAATGCTTCTATCCTTGTCTTCATCCTCGGAAGTGCGGATGTCGAATACTCGTCCTCAAGGTACAGAAGGGGCACACCTGCCGACTCTACAAACGATTTAATTGCAGGAACTTCAAACCCGTAGGGATCGCAGAATTTATAGACAATCAAAATGGCGCCGTCAATGGCGTATTCCTCTATGTATCTTCGCAGGTGACCGTAGCGCGCCCGCAGGTTCTCCTCATATGTCTCTCCGTCGGCGACAAACGTGGTAGGTATTTTCAATTTTCTGAGATACCTCTCCGCCACCCCCTGTACAGGATCATCAGTGAGATCAACATCAGTGAAATACATCTTGCTTCCAATAGAAAGATCATCCATGATCAAAGCTGCGTCTGCACCTTCTATTGCATCAATAATGGCAGTATCATCGATCTGATCACCGATCAGGAGTAACCGTTTTCTATGAGCGGAACTGCTTCCTTCCCTGCCCTGTACTTCGCTTATGACATCCTTGATAAGCTCTGATGATTCGGCCACAGGAAGGCTCATGGCTGCAACAAGTACTTTCATCATTTCCGTACCCGATATCAGAGGGTCTTTGGCTTTTCTTAATGCATAGAGCTGCCTCATAAGGGACCGGTTCTCATTATGAGACTTAATTGCTTCAACCAGATCATGGTCTGTTATCTTCGTTCCGGTAAACTCCTCAAGAGTTCTCATGAATATGCGAAACAGCTCTTTTGTGAATTCTATGGACGGTGCATCAGTGACATGGGGCATATTCAGAAAGTGAAAATAGGGCAGTTTCAGGGTATCGCTCCATATTTCAGTCGTCCTGTCTATGCTGTCGCACTGGTGGGGCAGCAGTAGGCCGTCCAGAAAATCATATCTGCCTTTAACTGCAGCGTCAAAAACATTGCGTATAAAAGGACAGACGATCGTCTCCATGTAGGCATCGCCCTTTGTGATCGCCTCAGCAACATTGCCTTTTAATCTGAAGGGCACAACACCGGCAGCAGTCATAATCTCAACAGGACCAAGAGCGCTGAGATAGCCGATTACCTTCTTTCCTTCGTTGTGTAACTGTTTGGCACGTGATCCGTATAACCTGTACAGTATATCAGCCCTTTGAAGACCACTGTGTTGTAACGACTCGCTCATACCTGCTCCTTTTTTATTCTTCTACTTGTTATGCATGGGGTTGAATCCCGCCTGGTTCATTGCGGCCCATTGAAATGCATTCAAATAGTAATGAAAGGTGTTGTTGTTGTCAATATTAATCGGTTTGCAGATACGAGTGGTCACTGCCCAGGAGCTGATATTTCTTAATATATAAAAATAGTTACAGCCGACCACGAATACAGTAAGTTTTTTTCAGCATCCGACCGGTCGGACGTGAAAATCTGCGGGAGAGATACAGTCCGGGTCTAGATTTCAGAAGTTCAAAGGCTGGGAGGGACGATGGACGACCGCTTATGCTTGGACGAGGGACGAAAATACAGTTCTGAGTTATCGGTTCGGAGTTTGGATTGAAAGCACATAGGATGATGGAAAACAAGGTTTTGAACCGGAGAAAGGGAGAAATGGTAAACATCACACACTTTCGTCCAAGCGCAACGGACATCCTACGTCCTAACGAGCAAAGCGAGTGAACGTCCCTCGGGGTCGATTCCAATCACTGCTTCAGAAGGTCTGTTGCGGCAGGTTTTGTAATGCCCAGCTTCTTCATTCGTGAGATCAGGGTCGTAGGTTTCAGGCCCAGGATCGCCGCCGCACCATTCCTGCCGCTGACTCTCCAGTGCGTAGCATTCAGAATTTTTTCAACGTACCCACGCTCCATGTCGGCAAGCGGAGTGACAGGTAAACTGTCGCCAGGTGTGTTCACGACAGCCATTTTGTCATCCAGAGCGGGGAAATGCATCCGCCCTCCGTCCGACAGAATAACGGCCCTTTCGATATAGTGTTCCAGTTCTCTGACGTTGCCCGGCCATCCGTACTGCATGAGTCTCTTGAAAGAATCGCTTGCCGGTTTCATAAACTTCTTTCCCATTTTTCTTCCGAATATTTCCATAAAGTGCCGCGCAAGCAGCGTTATGTCTTCTGTCCTATCACGAAGTGCCGGCACGTTAATCGGGAAAACGTTTAGTCTGTAAAACAGGTCATGCCGGAACAGGCCCCTTTCCACTTCACTATGCAGATCCTTGTTCGTTGCCGCTATTACTCTAAAATCAGAATGTATCTGCTTGGTACTGCCGAGCGGCTCGAAG
Source organism: uncultured Syntrophus sp. (assembly GCA_964472475.1). Taxonomy (GTDB): domain Bacteria; phylum Desulfobacterota; class Syntrophorhabdia; order Syntrophorhabdales; family Syntrophorhabdaceae; genus PNOF01. Next base: position 17,608 of record CAYYLU010000021.1, read on the forward strand.
GAGCCCTCCTGCAGAACGCGTAACAGCTTCACCTGTACATTGAGAGGCAGATCTCCTATTTCGTCCAGAAAAATCGTCCCGCCATGCGCAAGCTCGAACCGTCCCTTATGTTTCTCGTGAGCACCGGTGAATGCACCTTTTTCATGCCCGAACAGCTCGCTGGCAACCAGGTCCTGTGGCAGCGCAGCAAGGTTGACCGGAATGAATGGTCCGTCTTTGCGCTTACTGAGCGTATGGATGGCTTTGGCGATAAGTTCTTTACCTACTCCGGTCTCACCCGTTATCAAGACAGAGCTGTCAGTGGGTGCCACCTGTCTAACCTGCGCAAGCACCCGTCTCATTTCTTCCGAATCTCCCACAATCATTTCTGTAGGAGCCGCAATACCCATTTCACGTTTGTAGAAGATAGCCTCTTCTTCAAAACGGTCCTTCAGTTCTCTCATTTGTTCATATATCTTTATGTTCGAAAGACCCACAGCTATCTGGCTGCAGAGCAACCTGACATACGGGAGTTGATTTTCCGCAAAGGCCTTCCGGGTGATGCTGTTATCAAGGTAAAGACAACCGTGTGTATGCTTCCCTAATTTTGCGGGCATACAGATGAGTGAATGGATGCCCAGTCTCCGCAGTGATTCATCGGGGACCGGACGCTGATCATTCGTACCGGATATTATGAGTTCACGACCTTTCTGATAAACCGTCAACACGATATCCCTTATACGCTTGAATTCTTCGGCACGCACCAGCACCGGGTCCAGATTTCTTGCCGCTATTATTCTGGGATCATTCCCCTCTTCGATAACGAAAAATGCTCCCCTCATTGCGGTGGTAAAATCCATCGTAACGTTAATGACCCTTTCAAGGAACATCGGCCTGTTTCCGGAGGTCCCAAGCATTTCATTAATATCCACAATCCTGTCGAGCATGAGCTCGACTTTCTGCTCCTGGGGCATCATTATAACGAGAAGGTCTTTCGGAAAGAGATCCTTATCAATTCTGGAGAACACTGACCAGGCCTTTTCCAGATATGAGAGCGCCACATTTATTTCACCTTCTTTAAGGTAGGCATCGCCAAGCGCGATCCTGGTGCGGGCAAGCTCTATTTCCGCCCCGGCTTCGGCGAGTTGTTTTTCGCTGGCCCTTAAATCCAGAAATGCGCGGCCTTTTGACTCTCTTACTCTGATTTTTTTTAAAGCCCTGTATCTCAGCGCAACGCCCCTCATGTAGAGGTCATCACCATCCAACAGGTACCGAATTTCGGCATCACAGTTCATTTGCTCGTTATGCAGGCCTTTTTGCTCAAGTTGCAGCATTGCCTCAAACACATGGGAACCTCTATGCCGTTCTGTTTGAGGATCAGCTGCAAACGTTGCAGCTTTTGAAAGGTATTCAAACGCTTTTTCATACTCTTTTTTCATGCAGCAGATGTAAGACATCGAGCCATAGACCAACCATAGGACATACCCGCCCAGCTTCTCTTCAGGGTGCCTGACAATACGTTCGAGACAGGACTCCGATTCGGCAAGCTTCCGTATCTCAATAAAAGACAACGCGCTCATGAGATCTGAGTAAATAACAGCTTCCTGAAGTCTCAACGCCGATGCCTTTAGACGCACCGCATCTATCATGCCCAGTCCTCTCGATACTCTTCCGCATATTACATAGCACCATCCAAGCATCGCACTTGCTTTAAGGCTATTTACATCTTCCCCGAATTCCTCAATATTACCCAGTACCTCTTCGTATCGTTTTATCGCCTCCCCGACTCGTCCCTCCCAGAATAAAAAGTCACTTATGGACAGTGCAGCCGACCTCAGCATTTCATGATTACCTATCTTTTCAGCTAATTCACATACTGCGCTGTAATGTTCAAAAGCTTCATTTCGCTTTCCCTCTTCTTTAAGGATCTCGGCGAGCGCGAGTTTTGTCCTTGCGGCAAAATCCCATTTTTCATACTTGCAGGCAATATCATGTGCCTTATGCAATAGCATCCTTTGCTGTTCGGCAGGCATCACGTTGCCGTTCAAATGAGTCATCGTCCTCTCCAGGAAATCCGCCGCAGTTGACTTTGTCAGCCGCTCCTCGTTCATGTTATTGAGAAGATACCCGTAGTACAAGGCGGCTTTATCCTTCATTCCCGAGAGGGACAACACGTCTGCGGCATCCTTGATAAATATGAGGCCTTTGTCTTTGTCACCTAATTTGTAATAAATTTCCGCAAGAATCTGTGTTTTCTCTGCACCGTCAGCAAGTATCCGGCTGTAATAATCGAGTATGTTCCTCAATATCTTCTCTTGCTCTTCTCTCGTCGATTCCCCGGAGGTACGCTGTACAACCGCGTCATCAAAAGGAAAATAGAAGCCTCTTTCGGAGCCCCGTTTTTCCTTCACCAGTTTCTCTTTCTTCAGTCTTTCCATTTCACTAAGTACTTTCACGGCAGGGACTCCGGCGAGAGCACTCAACGCGTCGATGGAAACGGGGGGTATAGCGTTTACCAGATACAAAAGGAGCACCCGGCCGATACCGTCTAAGGTTCCATGGTCTTTCTCTTTCTTTTCTGATGTGATTTGTCGTGTCATTTTGCGTAGTTTTCCTTTCTTCTTTTAGAATAGCACAAAGTCGAGAAGTGTCAAACAAAATATACGATATGTCGTAATAGTTACAAAATATTGTACGGGCAATCTCGAGGAAGTGTTTCATATTCATTGTTTTTAAACTTTAAAATCATATACTTATAAGCATGGCACACCTTTTGTATGAATAGAAGAGAGTACAAGGAATGGGTACATTAATCAGACACACAGAGGAGGAAGCAAATGAACGATAAACTGATCAGTCTTATGGCAGACCTCATGGAAGAAGAAACCATTGCTATGGTGAAAGACCTGGTGGCATCGGGTACAAAACCTATGGATATCCTTGATGATGCAGGCGCCGCGATGGCTATAGTCGGAAAGAGATTTGAAACCGGGGAATATTTCATACCGGATCTGATGATGGCGGGAGAGATATTGAAGGGGATTTCAGAAATCGTCAAACCCCTCATGGAGAAAGAAGGACCGGCGGAAAAGAAGGGTAAGGTGCTCATCGGAACTGTAGCAGGCGACATCCATGATATCGGCACAGACATCGTTCAGTTCATGCTCGACGTTTCAGGATATGATGTCCTGAATATCGGTATCGATGTACCTGTCCCCGTTTTTGTTGAAAAGATAAAGGAATTCAAGCCTTCGGTAGTCGGGCTTTCCGGCTTTCTTACACTCGCATTTGATTCCATGAAGAAAACTGTTGAGGCGATTGAGGACGCAGGACTCCGAAAAGACATAAAAATCATGATCGGCGGCGGACAGATAGATGAGGAAATACGAAAATACGTGAAGGCCGATGCTTACGGAAAAGATGCAATGGCGGCTGTTACTCTCTGCAACGGCTGGATCGGGGGATGAGTATGAAAAGCCCCGAAGAACTCTATAACGAACGGGAAAAGAGAGTTCTGGATGCCATAGCTTTGAAAAAACCCGATCGCGTGCCCATCACCGTTATGTTCGGGTTTTTTCCGGCGCGATACCTTGGCATGACCGTTCAAGACGTCATGTATGATCCTGAGAAACTGTGGAAAGCCCAATGGAAAACGATGGTGGAATTCCAGCAGGACATGGAGCAGAACCCATTCGGTCTTCGTTTTCTCGGCCCCATCCTTGATGCAACCGATTTCAAACAATTGAAATGGTGCGGCCACGGAGTCGGCGCGGACTACTCGTATCAGTTCGTTGAAGGCGAATACATGAAGGCGGACGAGTACGATCATTTTCTTTTTGATCCTACCGATTTCATGCTGAGAAAATACTGGCCCCGGGTCTTCGGTTCCCTCAAAGGGTTTGAAAAGCTATCCCCGATGCGGAACATCATCACTTACTCGATAGGAACACCTTTCGGTTTTGCCGCTTACAATGCGCCCGAAGTGATAGAGGCACTTGATAATCTCAAAAAAGCCGGGGAGAAGTCAGCACAGATTTCTTCGTACAGCAGGAAGTTCAGCGAAGAAGTCAGGGATGCAGGATTCCCCATGCAGACCGGCGGTTTCAGCCAGGCACCCTTTGACACACTGGGTGATTACTTCAGGGGGACCAGAGGACTTATGCTTGATATGTATCGGCGCCCCGACAAGGTGATCAAAGCATGCGAAAAACTCCTGCCCATCATGATAGATATGGCGGTTACCGGGGCAAGGAATTCGGGCAATCCTCGCATCTTCATACCTATCCACAAAGGGATTGACGGATTTATGTCCGAAGAGCAGTTCAAAACCTTTTTCTGGCCTACCCTGCGTGAACTGTTCATTTCATTAATCAAGGAAGGTCTTACGCCGTGCCCGCTTTGGGAAGGAAACTGTACGTCGAGACTCGAATGGATAAAAGATATCCCTACCGGAAAGGCATGTTACGCGTTTGAGGGAAGCGACATCTTCAAGGCAAAGGAAGTGCTTGGTGACGTAACCTGTATCAGAGGAAACGTACCGCTCTCACTGATGGCTACAGGAACACCGCAGGACGTAAAAGCCTACTGCAAGAAACTGATCGATATCGTGGGAAAAGACGGCGGCTACATAATGGATGCATCGGCAGCACTCGATGATGCAAAGGTCGAGAACGTGAAAATGCTGTTCGAATTCACCAAAGAATACGGAGTGTATTGATTTAAAGTTACTGGATCGGGCGAATGTTTCTGCGTACGCACATCTTGCGCCCGAGGTTTATAAAAAAGGAGGTATTTCAAGTCATGGCATACGATGCAAATAAAATGGCGGACTGGCAGATATCAGAGGCCGCAGAAGCTCAGATGAAAACTGTATGGCAGCTTTCCGAAGAAATGGGTCTTGCAAAAGAAGAAATGATACCCTACGGCAGGATCGGAAGAGTAAATTTTCCGGCAATAGTGGAGAGGTTAAAAGACAAACCAAATGGGGAATACATCGAAGTAACCGCCATCACACCGACACCGTTGGGTGAAGGAAAGACAACTACGTCGATGGGGCTCATCGAAGGGCTCGGCAAGAGGGGAAAAAGCGTCGGAGGAGCTATCCGTCAGCCTTCGGGCGGCCCTACAATGAACGTAAAAGGAAGCGCGGCAGGAGGCGGCAACGCACAGGCTATTCCACTGACAGAGTTCTCTCTTGGGCTCACAGGCGATATAAACAATATTATCAATGCTCATAACCTCGCAATGGTGGCACTCACGTCACGCATGCAGCATGAAAGAAACTACAACGATTGGGAACTCGGAAAGAGAAACCTGAAACGCCTCAGAATAGATGCAAGCAACGTGCAGATGGGATGGGTAATGGACTTCTGCGGACAGGCATTAAGGAATATTGTTATCGGCCTGGGCGGCAGGATGAACGGATTCACAATGGAATCACGATTCGATATTGCTGTAAGTTCAGAGATTATGGCAATCCTTGCCATAGCCCGCGATCTAAAAGATCTGCGCAAGATGATAGGCAAGATTACGGTCGCATATGACTACCGCGGAAATCCGGTCACAACGGAAGACCTCGAGGTTGCAGGTGCCATGACCGCCTTTATGCGGGAGAGCATTAACCCGACGCTACTCCAGACCGTGGAAGGTCAGCCGGTGCTCGTTCATGCCGGCCCATTCGCAAACATAGCCATCGGACAGTCTTCAATTATTGCAGACCGGGTTGGACTGAAGCTCTTTGATTACCATGTAACCGAAAGCGGTTTCGCTGCAGATATCGGATTCGAGAAATTCTGGAACGTAAAATGCCGTATAAGCGGACTGACCCCGAACGTGTCTGTTATTACGGCAACGATACGGGCACTCAAGATGCACGGTGGCGGCCCCAGGGTTGCACCCGGTATAAAGCTGGCCCCCGAATACACGCAGGAAAACCTTGAACTTCTTGAAAAAGGCATTCCGAATCTTCTGCACCACATCAGAACAGTCAAGTTATCCGGTATGAAACCCGTCGTTTGCATCAACTATTTTTCAACGGATACAAAAGAAGAGATTGCACTCGTCCGCAGATATGCAGAGGCAGAAGGGGCACGCGTTGCAGTATCCGAACACTGGCTCAAAGGCGGAGACGGAGCACTGGAACTGGCGGATGCGGTAATCGATGCGTGTGAAGAAAAGAGTGAATTTAAATTCCTGTATCCTCTAGAGATGCCGCTTAAAGAGCGGGTAGAGTTGATTGCAAAAAAAGTATACGGAGCGGGATCGGTACTCTGGATTCCAGAGGCTGAAGCAAAGCTTAAGAAACTCGAAGCAGATCCGGAAAAGAGGGACTATTATACGATGATGGTAAAAACGCATCTAAGCCTCTCGCATGACCCCGAATTGAAGGGTGTTCCGGAAGGATGGAGACTGCCGGTCAGAGACATACTCGTGTTTACCGGCGCAAGGTTCCTTTGCCCTGTGACGGGTGCAATCAGCTTAATGCCGGGCACAGGTTCCGATCCTGCATTCCGGAGAATAGACGTAGATACAGAAACCGGGAAAATTAAGGGACTGTTCTAAGATATACCAAGACTGTGACAGACTTATAGAAGAGGTGAAGAATGAGTGCACAAATTATCAGAGGGACTGAAATAGGGCCGGTTATACGTGAGGAGATACGTCAGGAGACCGCGGCGCTTCAGCAGAAGCATGGTTTCGTACCCGGCCTTGTTACCATTCTTGTGGGAAAAGATCCTGCATCAGTCAGCTATGTGACCGGCAAACAAAAGACAGCGAAAGAGCTCGGCTTCTATTCCGTACAGGAGGATGTGGCCGGCGATGTCACTGAGGAAGCGCTTCTCCAGCTCATCGCACAATACAATAAAGATCCGAAGATCCACGGCATTCTCGTACAGCTGCCCCTTCCCAAGCATATAAACGAAAACAGGATTCTGTACGCCATAGATCCCGATAAAGATGTTGATGGGCTCCATCCTGTCAATATGGGAAGACTCATGATCGGCGAAGGCAAGTTCTATCCCTGTACCCCTTATGGTGTCCAGCAGATGCTCCTGAAGAGCAATATTCCGACAGATGGTGCAGATGTCGTGGTAGTGGGCCGGAGTAACCTCGTCGGAAAACCGATTTCTGTGATGCTGGCGCAAAAGGCAAAAGGGGCCAACGCAACAGTAACAATATGCCACACCGGTACCAAAGACCTCGCTGCACACACGCGTCGGGCGGATATCCTTATCGTCGCAGCAGGAAAACCAAAGGCCATAACCGCTGATATGGTAAAAGAAGGCGCAGTTGTCATTGACGTAGGTGTAAACCGGATTGGAATGACTCCTGAAGGCAAAGCAAAATTATGCGGTGATGTAGATTTTGAAACAATCAAAGAGAAGGCGTCCGTCATAACTCCTGTTCCTGGGGGCGTGGGGCCAATGACAATCACGATGCTGATGCTGAATACGCTTCATGCGGCACAGTATTCCGTTGAACGCCAATCGTAAACCGGAAATTGTGAAAAATCATCAGTTTCATCCGATGCTATTTTTCGCTTCTTGTTTACGAATCCCGGTTTGTGATTTTCGAATTGCAGATTTTTAACTGCACGTTCGCGTGCGAAGGAGAATACATGGAAACACGAGTCGTGAGCCCGAAAGGCAAGGAAGTAATTATTGGCGACAATCATCCGACAGTATTGATTGGAGAAAGGATAAACCCGTTCGGCAAGGGTCCCATAAAGGAAGGCATGGTTACCGGTAACATGGAGCCGATAGCCAAAATGGCTGTACAACAGGTACAGGACGGAGCGGACATTCTCATTATCAGCGTAGCCGCTTTCGGGGTGGATGAGAACGTAATCCTGCCGAAGGCTGCTGAAGCAGTCATAAATGCTGTAGATGTACCGATCTGTCTCGAAAGCCGTAATCCCGTTGCGCTTGAGGCTGCACTAAAGCTCGGATGTGGAAAGCCGATCATCAGCTCCGTTACCGGTGAGGAAACCCATCTGAATGATCTTCTCCCGCTCGTCAAGAAATATGACACATCTCTGGAGGTAATAGCATCTGACGCCTCCGGCATACCGAATAACGCGGCAAAAAGACTGGAAATACTGGTCCACATTGCCGAGAAGGCAAAAGAACTCGGTATAACCCCTGACAAACTGATCGCCGATTGCATAGCGGAATCAAGCGCGGTGAACAGCGCTGCAGCTCTTATGACAATGGAAACAATGAAACTGACCAAACATGTTCTCGGCATCAATCTCGTGTTGGGGGCAAGCAACGTGTCATTTGGACTCCCGGAGAGACCAGTCATCAACGCGGTGTTTCTCTCGCTGGCGATTCAAGCGGGTCTCAATTGTGCGATAGTGAACGCCGCGAAGATGAAACCGTACATTATGGCGACAGATATGCTCCTCGGGAGAGATGCAAAAGCGAGGCGCTACACAACCTATTGCAGAAAACTGAAAAGTGCAGCAGCCCGTTGAACTTGTCATAAATGCGCTGAACCATGACAGAGTGAATACGCTGCCCCGTGGAGAATTCTTCATGGGGAGCGACTTCCTCAATCACTATTTTCCGTATTTCGCGAGAGAGCCGGTCAAGCAGATACAGGAGGCTGCTGGATCTCTGGGGCTATCCCTGGTCGGGATCGATCTGAACGGAGAGGAGTCCCGCTCTCTTTTATCACAGCAGGCGTACAAATCACTGGAAAGCTATTTCGTGGCTGGATTCGTAAATGGCCCGGTATCACTTCTAATTGAAAAATACGGATTCAGAGAGTCGATGTTGAGCATGAAGAACAATCCGTTCCTGTTTCTGGAAACAGCCTCAGCACTTATCGATGTCCTGCCACCCATTGCACTGGAAGCGAAGAGAAATGGATTTTCAGCTATCGTGCTCGCCGATGATATTGCCGGTAAAAACGGTTTGCTTTTTTCGGCTAAATACTTCGTGGAAACCGTCCTGCCCGCATATACCGGTATTGCAGAAATCATCAAAGGAACAGGGCTGCGCGCGTTTATTCATTCGGACGGAGACATACGGAATATTGTTGATCTCATCACAGATGCAGGCTATGATTGCATTCATCCTGTCGATGCCCAATCGGGTCTTGATATTAACGCCCTGGCAGATCGATTCGGCAAGAAAATTTCTTTTATGGGTCACATAGATATGCTGGGATGGGACGCCCGGCGCATTGAGTTCGAAATAGCAGCCGCTGAGGCTTCATTTAAGAATGGCGGACTCATCCTTGGGTCGGCGGGAGGTATATCGATGCAAATACCCGAAGACAGGCTCAGGATTCTATACCCTTCCCTGAGTTCGAAGAGAGATTGATCCATGACTGTGAACGTGGCATTCTTACCATCATCAAAAACCATACCGGTTAAAGAAGGCGTAACGGTACTCGCCGCTGCAAGAAAGGCGGGCGTTTACATTGACTCTCAATGCAATGGTAAAGGAAAGTGTGGAAAATGCAGAGTTCGCGTTGTTGAGGGCGGCGTAAGTCCGTTCAGTGAACGCGAAAAAGAGTTTATCAACGACTCCGAGAGACAACTCGGTTATCGGCTTGCCTGCCTCACCAGGATCGAGGGTGAGGCAAAGATCCTTGTGACGGGTGAGGACGTTATCATATCTGCCGCGGGTGAAAAGATATTCTCCAGGAGAGCCGCCCACGTAAACCCAGCCGTCAAATCGTACATTCTCGGAATGCCGTACGACTGTGCAGGTACCCGGCTGTATCAATATGTCTGTAATTGCCTGCAGGAACAACATGGATTAGAGGGTCTGATGGTCAACCACCCTCTCAGACACGTAACAGGTGTCAAGAAAGGACAGAACATTCGCGTGCTCGTATGGATGGGTCGTGAAATCATCGATGTTCGACTTGAAGAAGGGACAAAGCTCCTTGGTCTTGCTGTTGATATCGGCACGACAACTGTGGCTCTCTACATCTGCGATCTGAATGACGGAAGCGTAGTCTTGAGCGGTTCATTTACAAATCCCCAGGTCCTGTTCGGGACCGATATTATGTCCCGAATTTCTTATTCGGCTGAGCACCCACGTGAAGGCGTGACACGCATGCGCGCAGAATTACTTCGGGCAATAAATGTCTTCATTCGCGAAGCAGCTGTGAAAGAAGGTTTTTCCATGGAACAGATCGTAGATGCCACCGTTGTGGGGAACACGGTTATACACCATATATTCCTCGGTATTCCACCGGACAGACTGGGGCTCTGGCCCTTCGAACCGGCTGTGACTGCTTCCACCACCATTAAGGTGAGCGAGTCAGGGCTCGAGATACATCCGGAGGGATTTGTCCATGTTCTTCCGGTGGAGGCCGGGTTTGTCGGGGCAGACAACGTAGCAGTACTCATTTCCGAGGAACCGCACAAAAAAGATCTTCTGTCCTTGATAATAGACCTGGGAACAAACGGCGAACTCGTGCTCGGCAATAAAGAACGCCTCATGTCATGCTCGTGCGCAACTGGTCCTGCCTTTGAAGGAGCACAAATATCTTCAGGAATCAGGGCAACAGCAGGGGCCATTGAGAAGATCCGCATCAGTCCCGATACCTATGCAGTGGATTACGCAGTTGTAGGGACGAAGGGCTGGGCGAGCGAGTATGCCCCGGGGACGCTGAAACCGATCGGGATATGCGGATCAGCCATTCTTGATGCTCTCGCCTCTCTTTTTAACACCGGAATTATACAGAAGAACGGCGCATTCACCAAAAACAGAATACCCGGATTGCGAAAAAACGACTCCGGAATCATGGAATTTCTCTTCGTTTCAGCACCCGAAACAGGCATAGGACGTGACATCGTTCTCACGCAGAAAGATGTGCGGCAGATACAACTTGCGAAGGCAGCTGTCCAGGCGGGATGCCGCGTACTGATGCGTCATTTTGGACTGGATTCCATTGACGGGATCATCATCGCAGGTGCCTTCGGTCTGCATATAGACAAACGGCACGCACTTGACATTGGCCTGCTTCCCGGGTGTGATCCGGAGAAGGTCCAAGTCGTGGGAAATGCGGCAGGTCATGGTGCATATCTCGCGCTTATAGATACAGATAAGAGAGTCGAAGCCGATGCGGTGGCACGCAAGGTTGAACATATTGAACTTGCACTGGAAGATGACTTTCAACAGGAGTTCCTCCGGTGTCTTTCCATCCCTTACGTATAAAGGAAGAATCGTTTTCCACCGCCTGGTTGATAAGATACCCACAGACAGTCGGTTTCGATGATTGATAACCTTCGGCTGCAAGATTGTTGGGACACCCCCTCTGACCATTCACTCTTCTAAAACAAGATCAACTGGTTTTTCGCGCGATTGGCATTCCACGGAAGATCGACGTTATTCATATGAAAAGTCATCATTAAAACTGGTGCAGCCTCCTGA
>CAYYLU010000022.1:0-28004 GCA_964472475.1 uncultured Syntrophus sp.
TGCAGATCGCACACGCGATCAGACATGATTGTATTCGGTTCAATAAGGCATGCATTCACTGCGAGGAGACAAGCCAGGAAATCGCGCTCGAATTCATTCAGGCGATTCCTGAACTGCAGCAGATTTTGTCGACTGATGTTCTGGCTGCTTTTGAAGGAGATCCGGCTTCCAAGTATCACGATGAAATTATTTTTTGCTACCCGGGACTTTACGCCATAACGGTGTATCGCGTTGCACATTGGCTGCACATCAAGGGTGTACCCCTCGTCCCGCGTATCATGACGGAATATGCGCATAGCCGCACCGGCATCGATATACACCCCGGAGTAATAATTGGAGAGAGTTTTTTTATCGATCATGGCACCGGTGTTGTCATCGGTGAGACGACTGTCATCGGAGACCGCGTCCGGATCTATCAGGGGGTGACTCTTGGTGCACTTTCGCTCACCAAGGACGAGTGCGTAACTCTAAGAGGAAAGAAACGACACCCTACCATTGAGGATGATGTAATTATATATTCCAACGCCACAATCCTTGGCGGAGAAACAATTATCGGCGCGCGATCGGTTGTGGGCGGTAACGTGTGGCTTGTCGAATCGGTGCCACCCGACACAATGATATTCTTGAAGAAGCCGGAGTTAGTTGTAAAAAACCGGACCGATTAAGAGCTATGGCAGTCCTCAGATTACCTCATTAGATGCACGGGCACTTTCAATACCTGCGAACAGGCCCCCAGAGAGCAGTTTTGAAAGGTATCGCTCGCCATGGAATACCTTCCATCGCTGAGTGAAAGAAGAAATACAGCGGATTCATTCCCAGGCGATACTAAGACAGTGTAACAGGGTGAACAAGATGTATCAAATAAGCCTTGACAGAACAGCCGCTGTTTTTTAGGCTCTAGCATGAGAACCCAATACACTTCCCATGAATTGATAGAGAGGAGGAAGGTGAATGAACAGAGAAGAGATACTGCAATTCGTAAAAGAAAACCCCGTATGTTTTCTTGCTACAGTTGAAGACGGTGCTCCAAGGGTGCGTGGAATCGGAACATTCAAGGTTGACGAGAGAGGAATACTCATACAGATAAGTACACCGAAAGATGTGTATAAACAGATCGTGAAGAACCCGAAGGTGGAGCTTTGCTACAACAACCTGTCGCAGGGTGTACAGATTCGGGTAAACGGCACTGCCGAGTTTCTGGAGGAGCAGTCAGTGAAGGAAGAGGTAGTAAATGAGAGACCTTTCCTCAAACCACTTGTTGAGATGCATGGCTATGAAGTCATAAAAGTATTCAGGGTGGCAAACGCTAAAGCCTATGTATGGACGAGAGAGAAGAATTTTGCGCCCAAAGAATATATAGCTCTGTAGCGATCTCCAGATGACGGTCTTTTAGATAACGGACGATAATAAAAGGCAGTCGATCTGTTGCTACATGTCAGCAGCGAGGGTTCGGATCAATAAAACATTCAGGAGCGCACATGGAAATCCTATTTTCTCCATCCAGTCTTGCCATCATCGGTGTTTCAGGCTCTCCCTCCAACGTTGCGCGATGCATCATCGAAAATCTGGACAGGTTCGGATACGAAGGCCGACTATATCTGGTAGGTTCGAGATCCGGATCAGTGGAACACAGGGAAATTTTCAACGACATACATTTACTGCCGGAGACTCCGGAAGTCGCAATCCTGCTGATTCCTGCAGCACAGTTGCCGCAATCGCTGGATCAATGCGGTAAGAAGGGTATCAAGAGAATCGTGATTGAATCGGGTGGACTATCAGAATTTGGCGATGATCGTAAAGTGTTGGAAGACGAAATTGTTCAGATAGCGAAAAAATGGAACATGAAAATCATCGGTCCAAATTGTGTCGGTGTTGTGAATGTCGTGAATGGCCTGGTAATGCCTTTTTACGCACTGTATCCCGAAGAAACAAAGAAAGGTGCGGTATCTATCATTGCCCAAAGCGGAGGCCTTCTGCACGATATCCTCTCGTTGTGCTATATGGCGAATGTTGGCATAAACAAACTGGTAAGTATAGGCAATAAGCTCATTCTCGATGAGAACGATTTTCTGGAATACTTCATTCATGACCCGTCAACCGGATGTATCGGATTGTATCTTGAAGACATTCACAACGGAAGACGATTCATGGAACTCGTATCGTCAACAAAAAAGCCGGTTATCATTCTGAAGTCAAACAAAAGTGCGCAGAGCAGAGAAATAGCCAGATTTCATACTTCCGCCCTTGCCGGAGACGATCGGATCGTTGATGAAGCAATAAAAAAAGCGGGTGGCCACAGGGTAGAGAACCTCCGGGAAATGATAGATGCATTCAAAGTGTTCTCCCTAAAACCAATCAAAGGCCCCGCCCTTTCAGTTGTTACCCGTTCCGGTGGGCACGCAGTGACGGCCAGCGACAGTGTTTATCAACATGGATTCAGGCTCTCCCGTTTTTCCGAATCCTTCTACGAGAGACTTTCACAGCAAACGCGGGCCGGGGTAATACGAAGGACGAACCCTGTTGATTTGGGAGATGTCTTCGACCTGGACGTTCATATGCAGATCGTAAAGAACACGTTGGATGAAGAAGATGTTGATGCTGCGCTTGTCGTCCACTCGTATGCCATCCGCCCTGATGGTGAGCCGACGAGGAAGCTGATTTCATCACTGGCGGCATTGTCAAAGACATCACAAAAGCCGATCGTATTCTGTATGATCGGACACAGAGAGGACTGGTTCGAAATGCGAGCCGGCACAGATATGCCGATATTCATGCATGTCGACGAAGCTCTCTCCGCTCTCAGACTGTCTCTCAATCATTCTCTACGTCATCAGGAGACCGTTGAAGTGAGTCGTCTGGGAGAGAATGAAACCAGACGAGAGCGACTTACAGGGGATAACGTATCAGTTGATGAGTGTTTTAAATTAGTCCGGCAGTACGATCTGGACGTGCCGGAATACCGTATTGTCAGCAATTTGGCTGAGGGCATCAAAGCAGCGGGTGAAATAGGGTATCCGGTCGCATGGAAGATTGCCTCTCCGACTTTACTCCATAAAACGGAAGAGTCTGCCGTGCACACGAACGTCAAGGATGATCGGATGCTCGGGGAAGTTTTCGAAAGGAGAAAAGGCACGCAATATCTCATCCAAGAAATGGCACCCCGAGGACTTGAAATGATGATAGGGGGTCGAAACGACCCCGTCTTTGGACCTGTGATTTTATGTGGACTGGGTGGCATATTCGTCGAGATTTATCAGGATACAGCGATCCGGATAGCCCCCGTGACCGAATCCGAAGCGGCAGAAATGCTCGAGGGACTCAAAGCTGCTCCTCTCATTACAGGATTCAGAGGCGGGCGGCGCTTTGACACCGATTGTCTGAAGAGGGCTCTGGTTTCGGTATCACGGCTCCTTTACGAGCACCCCGAGATCGAACTCCTTGACATTAATCCTTTCATCCTTCAGAGAGAACAGGGAGGAGGATTTGCTGTTGACGTGAAGCTGCAGATAAGCGCTGCTTGAGAGCTGCCTGAATCGACGGGAGGGATGAACGATGAAGATTGCTGTCGTTGCTGTTAGTCTGATGTTTTTTCTGTTTGCCGCCACGGGATGTGATCGAATCGAAACAGCATTCGGTCTCTACAAAAAAGTGAAGGAGGACGCAAAAACGAAATCGGACCAGGCAAGGGATGAGGCGGGCAAGATCATAAACAAGAAACTTCCGGACGCATCTGACGCGTCTGATGATGAGAGTGAGGAGAAAGAAGATGAAGACCAGTAGATCAGCGATTGCTATTTGATTTTCGTATCTCAATTCTCACCGTAGTGTACCCCCGACTTTCTGTATGTGTTCCTTTACGTGACTGTACCTGCGCAATTTGCTCCAACGCTTTTGAGAATGTTTGCAGGTTTTCGGAAGGTAGCTCGCCCGCTACCGACGATTTAATGGGATCGTTTACCGACGACTCTACGTTCCTTGCATCGAGACGAACGAGAAGATCTTTGACCTGTTCTGCTGTGCCGGAAAACGAGTTTGTAAGAATAGTAAAGACAACCATCTCCGGCTTTAGGGATTGTGGGGACTGGTTGTCTGCGGCGCTGCTGCGTAAGGATTCCGGGATACTCTTAGGCTTGGGGATAGCGGCGGCAGGAACAGTTTCTTTTTTCAGGTTTTCGATCGATGGAGGTTGTATGTTCTGCTGTTCGATACGCTGTACTTCCTGTGTGCGGGATTCATCGGCGGATTCTTTTTGTATAACCGAGGGGCTGTCCTGTTGTGTCCCTGAGGCGGGTTTATTAGAGCCGCTTGCCCGGTTGCGAAGAGCAGTTGATGCTGTTCCGCCTGTTGTATCCCCACTTTTTATGGCCGGAGCCCCTGTGCCATTGAGATTTTCGGGTGCTGTCACGCTCTCATTTGTCTCCTGCCCGGGGAAGGTCCCGGGTCCAAGATGATTGTGGAGGAAGATCACCATGACCGCGATAATACACGTGGCGATTGCGTGTACCGGTATTTTTATATGAAAAGGATAGAAAAAGCGACGCAGCAAACTTCGGTTAAGACTCTCTTGCTCCCGGATTTGATGCATGATTTTTGAAACAAGCCAGGGTGGTGGTTCAATGTGTTCGAGGATGCCGATTGCCTCTTTCATCTGCGTCCATTCCCGTAGGCTGGATTGGCATTGTTCGCATGTCTTGAGATGATCTTCGATGATCTTTGTCTGATGCCCGCTGATACTCCCCTCCAGATAGTCGGGAAGATCTTCTGTAACATGACCGTCGTCTTTTCTCATAAGTCACCAACCACTTTTTTCAACTTCAGGCACTTTTTGAGCGCATTCCTTGCTCTCGATAACCGGGATTTTACCGTTCCATCCGGTATTCTAAGAACCGAGTGGATTTCATCGTACGAAAGGTCCTCGAGATCTCTCAGCACGAGAACCTCACGCTGGTCATTATCCATGCTTCCGATGCATTCCTGTACTCTTTGCCGTATCTCGTCTCTTTCCATCCGCTCAATTGCTGTCATTCCGGTGGATAGAAAACCCGATTCTATGAATTCATGGTTGCCGGAGTGCGCCGATTCTTCAATAAACACAATCTCCCGCCTTGATTTGGTCTGTTTTAAATAGTTTCTCGCATGATTAATGGTGATAGCGGTAAGCCAGGTAGAGAATTTTGCCTCTTTTCTGAACGAATTGATTGCCCTGTACGCCGATAGAAAGGAATTCTGAACTATCTCGCATGCTTCATCATAGTCGCTGACAATCCTGAACACGATATTGAACATCTGTTTCTGGTATTTTCGGACCAGGTGTTCGAACGCGTCGGTTTCACCCCGACAACACAGTAGCACGTATCTGTGATCTTCATCTGTTGAAATCATTTTCTTCCTTGTCCATCTCTTTAGACAATCCAGAAGACAGAAATGTTCCGGTTTTTTTCCAAAAGTCGTACTTTATGGCGTGTTTTACTTTATCACAATCATATTTGCAACAACAAAGACTCAAACCAAACGCTGTTGAGACGAAGAACCGAATTCTGAACTGCAGTCTTAAGATATTGTCTGATTGATCCGATGATATTGTGGAGTACTTTGAAATTACAGATATCGCGTCGGTGGACCCATGATAAATGATTTTGCAAAAAGACTGGAACGCATCATCGATTTTCTTCCTCCCGTACCCGTCATCATGGCGGAACTATTACAGACGCTGAATAACGAAAACGCCGGAATGAGCGATCTCGCACGGGTGATTTCGAAAGACCCGTCGATGAGCGTGAACGTCCTGAAAATAGCAAATTCCGCCTTTTACAGGTTGCCATACAAAGTAGCCACGGTTGATCATGCCGTGAAGATGCTGGGAATGAAAGAAATCAGCATGATTTGTATTTCGTGCGGCGCATACCATGCATTAATGCCTTCCCGCGGCGCCGAGACTTTCAATATTGATGATTTCTGGAAACACTCCGTAGCGACGGGGGTTATGGCACGAAAAATCTGCAGTGAGTTCCATGTCGGCGACCGGAATATTGCTTATTTTCTGGGTCTCCTGCACGACATAGGCAAGATTATTCTGGACAGATTTGCACATGACATCTACACGATCGTAATACAGACCACGTTTGATGAATGCATTTCGATGATTGAGGCCGAGAAGCGTCTTATCGGTGAATCGCATGACATAATCGGCGCATTTGTGATGGACAAATGGAAACTCCCGGAAGTGTTTGCCGATGCAACGAAATACCATCATTCCGTCAGCGAGTCTCCTGAACATAACCGGACTATGGTAGCTGCGGTGGCATTGGCAGATCAACTCGCAAGAGTCAGGTGTTTTGGCTTTGGAGGAGATATGGGAGGGGTAGTGCTTTCGGAAACGGAACCGTTCATAATTCTCAAAAGCGCCGCACCTGCTATAGCAGAAATGGATGTTTTCAAGTTTGTGAATGATCTTGACACGATGAATGACGAAATTGTTGAAATGGAGAAACTGCTTGTAACGTAAAACAAACCCTCACAGATATTTTTCCAATATTTTCTTCCGATGAATTTCCTGCTATTATTATGGATCTTGAGAGGGGCACAAATGAGACTCGAACATAAAGTTGCTATCCTTACCGCCTCCGCAGGGTCAGGGATTGGCCAGGCAACTGCGCGTGTACTCGCGAGTGAGGGAGCGCACGTGGTAATCGCAGATATTCATGAAGATCGCGGTCAATCGGTTGCTGAAAAGATACGCAATGAATATAACGTGAATGCTGTCGGAATCCGGTGTGACGTGACCGACCGGGGTGACGTCAGGAAAGTTGTCGATGCCACGCTTGAGGTCTTTGGCAGAATTGACATCCTCTTCAATAACGCAGGCACGAATCGTCCTACCCGAATCGTGGATATGACTGACGACACATGGGACCTCGTGATAAGTACTTCTTTAAAAGGAACTTTTTACTTCACACGAGAAGTGCTGCCGGTCATGATGAATCAGATGACCGGCAGAATTGTCAACGTAGCTTCTGTCGCCGGGTTCCGTGGATTGGATGGAGGACATGCTCACTACGCTGCAGCAAAGGCAGGGGTTATGGCATTTACGAGATGCCTCGCCATGGAAGCTGCCCAATATCGCATCACGGCCAATACGATAGCCCCGAGTTTCATATTTAACGAATTTATTCCGAATATCTACCCCGCTGACGAAATTGAAAGAATGTACTCCGAGATACCTTACCCACGAAAAGGTACTCCCGAAGATGTAGCCAATACAGTTCTTTTCCTTGTCTCCGAGCAGGGCGAGTATATTACCGGGCAGACGATTTGCGTCACTGGTGGAAGCTGGATGAGATAGAAACAGTGATCCCAGAGAGATGTCCTAACACCCTATAAATCCAATCGCTGAGCATGTTGTTATTTGTAAGAACCTTGGAGTAAATACAGGCCAAACGCCAAACCTGCTGGCGTTAATGACAAAATGCGAATATCATGGTTATATTTTGGAGAGCATTTGTCCAAGATCACACAATAAGGAGGTGCCAGTGATAACGAAATTGAACGAGGGTGAACTGTACAAACGGTGTGATCCGAAGGACTTTTCTTTCAACACAACAGAAGATATTAATGAACTTTCCGGACTCATTGGTCAGGAGAAAGCGCTCCGCTCGCTGGATTTCGGCTTGGGAATGAACAGCGGAGGTTACAACATCTTTGCCATAGGTGAAAGTGGAACCGGCAAAATGACCACCATAATGTCAATGCTCCACGAAAAAGCATCACATGAACCGGCGCCGGTTGACTGGTGTTAT
Organism: uncultured Syntrophus sp.; assembly: GCA_964472475.1. Lineage (GTDB taxonomy): Bacteria > Desulfobacterota > Syntrophorhabdia > Syntrophorhabdales > Syntrophorhabdaceae > PNOF01. The sequence goes on from CAYYLU010000022.1 coordinate 7,797, forward strand.
GTGTATAATTTCAAGGATCCTGATGTGTCCACTGCCATTTCTTTTCAACCCGGCAGAGGTGCCGTTTTTCAAAAAGAGATGGATGAACTTATAAAAACCCTGAAGATAGAGATTCCCAAGGCATTTGAATCAAAGGAATACGAGACTCAGAAAAACAAGATTTTGGATGATTTCCAACAGAAGCAGGCTGAATATCTTCTGCGGCTCGATCAGGAGGCAAAGGAAAAAGGATTTACAGTCAAGAAAGGCCCTACAGGGATACTCATTGTACCTATTAAAGAAAACGGTGAACTATTCACGAAAGAAGAATTTGAGGCCATCGATGAGAATACAAGAAAACAGATGGAAGATACGGGCAGGCTCTTCCAAGAAAAGCTGAATGATGTCGGTAGGATTCTCCGTGAGGCAGACAAGATTGTCAGAGATATGCTGACAAGACTCGACAAGATGGTTGTACTCGACATAATCGGACCTTTAATCGATGCTGTGGGTAAGCGCTATCAGGATCAGCAGAAGGTGCGCCGTTATCTTGAAGATGTCAGAGAAGAGATGCTTACCCATCTGGACGATTTCAAAACGCCCGAAGAACAGCCTGCTCCGTTACCCTTCCTCAAGATGCCCAAGGCTGAGGCGTCATTCACAAAGTACTCGGTCAATGTAATAGTCAACAACGGCGAAAGTCTGGGTAGCCCTGTCGTGTACGAGAGTAATCCCACATATCTGAATCTGTTTGGAAGGATGGAATACAAAGTCCAATACGGTATGGCGGCTACAGATTTTACCATGATTAAAGCCGGTTCACTGCACAGGGCAAATGGCGGCTATCTTGTGGTCGATGCCACGGAACTCCTCAAGAATGCATTTTCCTACGATGCCCTGAAAAGGGCACTGAAAACTGGTGAGATAAAAATTGAAGATGTCCTTGAACAGTATAGGCTTATCAGTACTGCAGGCCTCAAACCAGATCCTATTCCTCTTAACACGAAGATTGTGATTATCGGTAACCCGTACCTTTATTACATTCTGCACAGTTATGATGAGGAATCGAGACGCCTGTTCAAAGTCAAGGCAGATTTTGATAGCCGGATGGAGAGGACCCCGGAGAACATGGAGAAGTATGCTAAATACGTAGCCCGTTGTTCAAAAGAAGAAAACTTACTCCCGTTCGATAACACGGGTGTGGCACGGGTAATAGAATATGGCTCCCGTTTTGCCGACGATCAGAACAAGTTATCAACCCGACTCAGTGAAGTTGCAGACCTGATCCGGGAATCACATTATTGGGCGAAAAAAGAAAACAGCAAGGTAGTCAAGGGAGACCATGTTACGCGGGCGGTTGACGAAAAGATTTTCAGAGTGAACCGCATTGAGGAACGCCTCAGAGAAATGATTCTGGAAGACAGCCTTATTGTAGACACCACCGGTGAAAAAGTTGGTCAGGTAAATGGCCTCGCTGTGCTGGATATGGGTGATTACAGCTTTGGCAAACCATCCCGAATAACCGCGAAGACCTTCGTGGGGCGGGCAGGGGTTGTGAATCTCGAGCGTGAAACAAAGATGAGCGGGAAGATCCATGAAAAGGCAATCCTTATCATAACCAGCTATTTAGGCAGTCAATACGCGCAGAAAAAGCCGATAAGCCTGTCTGCATCGATTGCGTTTGAACAATTATACGATATGCTGGAAGGTGACAGCGCTACCTGTGCTGAACTGTATGCGCTCCTCAGCAGCATCTCGGGAATTCCACTGAAACAGAGTTTCGCGGTGACGGGATCAATGGACCAGTCAGGCGAGGTCCAGCCGATCGGTGGCGTGAACCAGAAGATTGAGGGTTTCTTTAGTCTCTGCAAGATGAGAGGCCTCGACGGATCACAGGGCGTCATAATTCCCAAAAGGAACAAACGGAACCTCGTACTCAATAGGGAGGTTGTGGAAGCGGTAAGAGAAGGCAGATTCTCAATCTACACGATCGACCGGATGGAAGAGGGTTTGGAAGTACTTACAGGCAGAAAGGCGGGCGAAATAGGCGAGGATGGCACCTATCCTGAGGGTTCGATCAACTACTTTGTTGAAAAAAGACTCACGGAAATATCGGAAGCACTTGAAAAGAAGAAGGAGAAAGAAGGGGACAGTGGTTCGGGCCTCATGAAAACCGGCGATGCACAAGAGAAACGCGGGGAATAGAGCAGGGAAATTGCCTACTGTCGCGATGGAACTGTTTCTTTAATGAAATCAGATATTTCTGACTCTTTACCCGGGTAGAAGTGAGTAGTTGTAATTACTTTTAGGTACTTGTCGGTAATTGTCAGTTCACGGTACAATGAAAGGAGGTCCTCAAGCGGGGCAATATCGTCGTTGGTTCCGCCTACAAAATACATCTTTTTGTCGAATGATTTTAGATAATCGCTCTTATAAACGACAAAGGGAAAGGATATGAGGAAGAGTGCATCGAATTCGGGGATGTTTAGAGCGGCCCTGCTCATTACCCACGCACCGAAAGAATATCCGGCAAGTATGATATGCGCATTATCGCCCAATCGTGATCTCAGGAATGTATTTGCCGCGAGTGCGTCCTGCACCTCCCCCTCGCCCTCGTCGTACTCACCTTTGCTGTGCCCGACACCCCGGAAGTTAAAGGTCAATGTTGTGTAACCCAGTGATGAAAACCCGCTCTCCATGGCTGCAACAACGCTGTTGTGCATATCACCGCCGTAAAGCGAGTGAGGATGGCATATGATAGCGCCTGCATTGGAGGCCTTTTTACGGAGAAGTCCTTCAAGGGTGTAGTCCGATTCTATGGAGACCCTTTCTATTGACATGCCACAGTTATTTTGGTAGTTTTTCAGCAAAAATTCAATAGGAAAATTATGAGTCTGTTCAAAAAGAAAGAAAAGGAACAAAAACCTTCAAAACCCTATAAAGACATTGACATAGAGAAGGAAATCAAGAAAGCTGAAAAGGAAGAATCGCTGTGGGTAAAGTGCAAGTCCTGTCAGGAATTGCTGTACAGGAGAGAAGTGGAAAGAAACCAGCACGTATGCCCAAAGTGTCTTTACCATTTCCCCATAAGCGTGGAAAACAGGATAGAACTGACGTTTGACAGAGATAGCTTCGTTGAGTGTTATGACGATGTAGAGCCGGTTGATTTTCTTCGTTTTAAGGATGCGAAGCCCTACAAAACCAGGCTGCTTGAAACGAGGGAAACAACCAAAAGAAAAGATGCTATGGTGTGCGGCAGCGCTAAGATTGGCGGTATGGAGTGTCTGGCAGCAATATTCAATTTCAATTTTATGGGCGGCAGTCTAGGGTCTGTCGTCGGCGAAAAGATCACACGGATCCTTGAAGACGGTGTAAAACGTAAATTACCCGTGCTACTGTTTTGTTCATCTGGTGGGGCTCGCATGCAGGAAGGTATCTTGTCCCTAATGCAGATGTCGAAAGTATCAGGGGCGATTTATAATCTGAAATCAGCGGGGATCCCTTACATAACAGTTCTGACCGATCCGACAATGGGAGGGGTCACGGCGAGCATGGGAATGCTTGGTGACATTATCATCGCTGAACCAAAGGCGATGATTGGTTTCGCGGGCGCTATAGTCATTAAAGGAACCATCAAAACTGAATTGCCGCAGGGTTTCCAGAGGGCTGAATACCTCCTGGAGCACGGCATGATTGATCTCATAACATCAAGAAAAGAGCTGAAACAGAAACTGCATACTGTACTCTCGTTGGTCACATGAGAGACAGGTACGGCGAAACCCTGGATTATCTCTTCGGTCTTGAAAAATTCGGAATGATTTTCGGGCTTGACAACATCAGGTGGCTATTGGAAATCATAGAAAACCCTCAGGATAACCTTAGGACTGTGCACATAGCCGGCACGAACGGCAAAGGTTCCGTAGCCACAATGGTTGCGGATATGCTCATGCGCTCCGGGTACCGTGTAGGTAAATACACGAGCCCACACGTTGTGTCGTTCACCGAACGTATAGCTGTCAACGATGAGCAGATAAGCGAGAAAGAAATCGTCGAATTGACCGATGCCATGCGTGCGAAAGTCATTGCACGCGATCCGGAGCGATCGTTCACTTTCTTCGATTTCACTACAGCGCTTGCGCTGGAGTATTTCAGGCGTAAGAAGGTAGACTTAGCAGTCATAGAAACAGGTCTCGGCGGACGTTTAGACTCTACAAATATCCTGCAACCACTCGTGAGCGTGATTACGAATGTCGACTACGATCACGTTGAACAGCTTGGTCCGACTATTACGGGCATAGCCATCGAAAAAGCGGGTATTATCAAGCGCGCGGTGCCGGTTGTGAGCGCTTGCAGCGGTGTTGCGGGACAGGTCATGGAAGAACGCTCCGGAGAGCTTGATAGTCCGTTATATCTCATGGACCGGGATTTTCATTACCGGAAGACAGGTGAGCAGAGACTTGACTATACAGGTGTTCAGAAGATGTTGACGGATGTTTTTGTGAACCTTTACGGCGATCACCAGTTGAGGAATGCGGCCGTGGCGCTCTGTACCGCGGAAGTGTTATCTTCCCGCGGTTTTTCTGTTCCTGATACATGTTGCGTTGATGCCCTTGCAAAGGTTACGTGGTCCGGGCGACTCGAAAAGATACATGAGGACCCCCTTGTAATTGTAGACGCAGCTCACAATCAACACGGGATACACGCTCTGACCGATTTCGTGCGGACCCACTTTACCGACAGGAGGAAAATCCTCGTGTTCGGTGTCATGAAAGATAAAGCATACAAGACAATGCTGGCTGAAATAGCGCCTCAGATGGACAGCATCATATTGACAAAGCCCTCCATTGAAAGGGCGCTTTCGACCGAGGAAATGAAGGCCCACGTTAACGGGGCCGTGGCGACTCAAAGTGTTAAGGAAGCGGTGGAGCAGGCAAAACGTATTGCCCGCAGGGAAGATCTGATCCTGATTACAGGCTCGTTCTACACAGTTGGGGAGGCAAAAACAGCCGTCGATGAGATTTTCTAGATATTGTCTGCTCATAATGTTGTTGCTGTTTCCTTTCTCAGTGTCTGCGCAGTTTGGAAACTACAAATTCACGACCCCTGTCAATATTACGGCAGAAACGCTCGAACATAACAGAGAGAACAATGCATTCACTGCACGCGGGAATGTCGAACTGACGGAAGGTACCCGAACGCTTACGGCTGACTACGTATTCTACAATGACAACACGAGAGATGTTCTCGCGGAAGGAAATGTTGTTTTTATTGAAGGAGAAGATAGAGTCGAATGTGATCAGCTGACCTATAACCTGGACACAAAACAGGGGGCGCTCGAAAATGCCAGAATTTATATGAAGCAGGACAATTTCTATATTGCCGGCGAAGAGATGAACCGGGTGGGTGAATCACGTTACACAATGACGAGGGGAGAATTTACCACCTGCGGTTGGGACAAGCCTGCCTGGAAATTTACGGCGAGCGACGTTGACATAACCATTGAAGGTTACGCCAAAGCGAAAAGTGCACGGTTCCACATTCTCGATGTTCCGGTTTTCTATTTCCCCTGGGCAATATTCCCTGCGAAGACTGAGCGACAATCCGGTTTTCTCATTCCGCGGATTACCCTATCGTCGCACGATGGAATCAGGTTTAACAATGAGTTCTTCTGGGCAGTATCCCCGGACAAAGATGCGACATTCTCCGCCAATTACATACAGGAAAGAGGTGTCAACGTCGGCACTGAGTTCAGATATTGGCCCCGTGAGGAGATCAAAGGGAATTGGACCGGATTTCTCCTGAAAGACAGCAAATATGAACAATGGCGATGGTACTTGAAGGGTAGTCATGAGCAGAAGATCTATGAAGATCTGACACTAAAAGCAAACATGCGCCTTGTTTCGGACAAGGATTATTTGAAAGACCTGAGTGACATGTCTGCCGAAAGGAGTGAATCACAGCTCAAATCCACTGCGTTCATAGAAAAATCTTTCAAGCGGTCTTTACTCACAACCGAGCTAGCGTATTTCAGGAATCTGTTTGTGAATTCTGATGATCGCACGTTTCAGTATCTGCCCCGCGTGACGTATTTCACAGAATACATGCCACACCTCAATAATAGAATGTACACCGATATCTCAGGGGCGTTCACGAATTTCTATCGGGAGATAGGGGACAGGTATTCACGACTCAATTTCGAACCAAGAATACAGTTCCCGTATTCCGTAAAGGGTCTGAACTTCGTCCTCGCAGGAACACTGATGGAAACCGCATATTTGATTGGAAACAGTGATGTTGTCGATCGTAATACTGCGTTCAGGCATACGTATCATATACAGGGCGACGTCAATATGCAGTTTCTCAGGAGTTATGACACGAACCTCTTTGGTATAGGAGAAATGCAGAGCCTGATCAGACCGCAACTGCAGTACAACTTTATTCCCAGAAGCTCGTTCAGAGACATACCGAACATAGACCCCTTCGACAGGATTTATAAAACGAATTCAATAACATACTCATTCAATCATTATCTATATGGTCTCAAAGAGGGGGCACGGCGGGAACTCTTACTGTTCGAAGTCTCCCAAACATGGGGAATTTCAGAGGACCTTGGTTCTTCAACGTTGTACAGCGGACAAGGTGATCGTTTTTCCGATATAGAAGCGAGGCTCAGGCTTTTTCCCATGGCAAACCTTACGTTCACGAATCAGACCATCATGAATATACACGGAGACGGCCTTACAACTATGAGAAATGGGTTGTCCTACAGTGAACCAAACAAATATCATTTGAGCGCTTCACATACATACACAAGAGATTTGAACCATGAAGTATTTGTTGATGTTGGAGGCACGTATCGTAAGTTTGAGGGCGCATACCAAATCCGGTATTCTTTCAAAGACCATGGCTGGGTAGAGACATTGTATAGAGTGACATATCGACCTTCCTGCTGGTCCGTGACAGTGTCTCTGACGCAGGCGAGACGTCCTTCGGATACAAGGATAAATGTACTGTTCGGTCTCAGTGGGATTGGTGAATTCGGCGTACTTTGACAAAGAAGAGGAGCGATTATGAAAGGTATCATACTTGCCGGCGGTCTTGGCACGCGGCTGTATCCGCTGACAAAGATCACAAATAAACACCTGATATCCGTATACGATAAGCCAATGATTTTTTATCCGATTGGAACGCTTATAAACGCAGGTATTACCGATATCATGATAGTAACCGGTGGAAACCACGCGGGAGATTTCTTGAGGCTTATGGGAAACGGAAAAGAGTTTGGTCTTAAACACATAAATTACACGTACCAGGAGGGAGAAGGCGGCATTGCTGACGCGCTTTCTTTGGCAGAATACTTTGCCGACGGCGAGCCTATCTGTGTTATTCTGGGAGATAACATAATTGAGAAAAACATCAGGAAGGCTGTAAGCGATTTCAAGAAGCAGAAAAAGGGTGCCAAGATCCTTCTCAAGGAAGTACCCGACCCTGAGCGATTCGGAGTGGCGGAGATTAAGAACGGCAAGTTGATAAATATTGTAGAAAAACCAAAATCGCCCAAGAGCAATCTGGCTGTAATAGGTATCTACTTATTCGATGAACGTGTCTTCGATATAGTAAAAACTTTGAAACCCTCGGACAGGGGAGAACTCGAAATAACGGATGTGAATAACGCGTATGTCAAAGAAGGCACAATGTCGTGGGAAATGCTGGATGGCTGGTGGACCGATGCCGGTACTTTTGAATCGCTGCTCAGGGCAAGTGTCCTCGTGTCACAGACGGGAGCGAATAATCGGTAGTCTTGGATTGATGAGTCCGGATTTCCCATCTTTTTGTATGAGAGGAGAGTACCATGATATATGAAGTGGCGAAGAAAGAGCTGAAACGCATCCCTGATGAACGCGGCCGCTTGATGGAGATCCTCCGCAACGATGATGATATCTTTACAACCTTTGGTCAGGTTTACATGACGACGACATATCCATCTGTTGTAAAAGCCTGGCACTATCACAAAGCACAGGATGACCATATTGTCTGTGTCAAAGGCATGCTGAAACTCGTCCTCTACGACGGAAGAGAAGGGTCACCAACGTACGGCGAAGTGAATGAATTTTTTATCGGTGACTTTAGTCCCGTATTGATAAAAGTGCCGAAGATGGTTTATCACGGTTGGAAATGCATCAGTGACGAAGAGGCTATTGTGATTAATATTCCTACACAGCCATACAATCCTGCCCAGCCGGATGAATACAGACTTGATCCTCACGTGAATGAGATACCGTACAAATGGGAGAGAAAAGATGGATAACAAGAGGAAATTCCAAATCTCAATGTTCAAATCCCAAACATAATTGTCCATTATTCAGGTACGCAACTGAGCTGGAGCGATGCTTCCGGTCTTCAATTTGAGTTTTGTTTGCAATTTGTGGTTTGTAATTTGAGATTTGATTTCGACTCAGGAGAATATCATGAACAAGCGTGTTCTTATTACCGGTGGTTGTGGGTTCATTGGTTCGAATTTCATTCGCCACATATTAACAAAGTATCCGTACCACGTGGTCAACTTTGATAAACTCACCTATGCGGGAAACCCCGAGAATCTGGACGACGTGAAGAGTGATCCACGGTATGAATTTGTGAAAGGCGACATTGCGGAAAGGTCTGATCTGAAAAACCTTTTCGCTGAAAAGATAGATATGATTGTCAATTTCGCCGCGGAATCACACGTCGACCGCAGTATCGTCGACCCTGATTCGTTCATCAGGACAAACATTGGCGGCACATTCCAACTCTTAGAGATCGCGAAAGCGACAGGCGTGGAAAGATTCCTGCAGGTTTCCACCGACGAGGTATACGGCTCTCTCGGAAAAGAGGGAAAGTTTCGGGAAGATACACCGCTTGCCCCAAATAGCCCGTACTCAGCGTCGAAGACCTCTGCGGATGTGCTTGCAATGTCGTACTACAAAACGTATGGCCTACCCGTCCTCATTACCCGCTGTTCAAACAATTATGGACCATATCAGTTCCCCGAAAAGCTCATACCGCTGATAATAACGAACGCTCTAAACAATATAGAGCTTCCCGTATATGGTGACGGCATGAATGTCAGGGACTGGATCCACGTTCAGGACCACTGTGAAGCCATAGATACGGTACTGCACAAGGGAAAGGATGGTGCCGTGTACAACATTGGCGGCGAGAATGAGCGGACAAACATGGAAATTATCAGAACAATACTGAACATTCTCAATAGACCGGAGTCTCTCATCAGATATGTTAAGGACCGACCGGGCCATGACAGGCGATACGCGATAGATTCTACAAAAGTGAAGACAGATCTGGGTTTTACCCCGCGTAAAGAGTTCAAGACCGGTATGGAAGAAACCGTCAGGTGGTACATGGACAACACAGGGTGGTGGGAAAGGATCAAAAGCGGGCAATACATGGAATATTACAAGAACATGTATGGGAATCGGTGAGGCAAAACGCAAATAACAAATCTCAATTTCCAAGTAAACTGCAAAACAAAAAGAGCAAGGGAGATTTGGTTTGGAGTTGTGATTTACTATTTGCTGTTGAATTTTGTTTGTGATTTGTAGCTTGGGATTTGTTATTTGCTCTGAGGAGCAGGTGAGGGGCTGATCAAATTGAAGAAAGTCATATTACTTGGTGGTAAGGGGCTTCTGGGCACGAATATTGCTCCGATTCTCCGCGAGACATTCGATCTTTCCATAGTTGACGTCGATACCTGGGATATCACGGATGCGGAATCCGGGAGAAGAAATCTTTCCATCAATGAGCCGGATGTTGTTATCAACCTTGCCGCCATAACTGACGTAGATGGCTGCGAAGACAACAAAGAACGCGCGGAGAGGGTGAATGCGTACGGCGCAGGTCTTGCTGCCCGGATATGCAATGAACAACACGTGCGTTTTGTGCATATAAGTACGGACTATGTTTTTGATGGAAAGAAAACGCTTCCGTATAAAGAGGATGATTCTCCGAACCCGACGTCCATTTATGGAGAAACGAAACTTCACGGTGAACGGCTGGTGATGGAAAATCACCCGCAGTCTCTCATCGTGCGTGCCCAGTGGCTTTACGGTAAGGGCGGCTCAAACTTCATCACGAAAGTGGTTGATGCGGCGAAGAACGGCAGCACGCTGCGGATTGTGAATGATCAGAAAGGATCGCCTACGTATACAAAGGATCTCGCTGAGCCGCTTATCCGGCTTATTGAACAGGAGAAGTCAGGCATATACCATGTAGCGAACAGCGGTTCATGTACCTGGTATGAATTTGCAGTAGAGGCCTTCCGTCTCCTGAATATGAACGTGGAGATTATTCCGATCTCTTCGGATGAACTCGAGAGAAAAGCAAAACGGCCTGGATATTCTGTGTTTGATATGTGGAAGCTGCAAAAAAAAGCGGGCATCAGAATGCGGCCCTGGCAGGAGGCGCTGCAAGAATATATTGGTTCAATCGAGGCGCATGGGTGAAGGCGGTTTTTTTTTCCGATGTCCATCTGCTGCGACACGATACCGAGAAAAACAGAGTACTCCGAATGTTTCTGACTGAATACTGTGCAGACGCCGATATGGTTATTGTGCTGGGAGACATGTTTGAGTTCTACCATGGTTATGACGGGTACATATATCCATGGTACAAGGCGGCCGCGGATCAGCTAAAGTCTCTTACCGCAGCCGGAAAACGTGTGTTTTTTCTTGAGGGAAACCACGAATTCAAGATGGGAAGGTATTTTGAGTCATACACGGGCGTAACATGCCTCACGGAGGTATCGCTTCAGCTTGATGGACTCAAAGTATATGCGTGTCATGGAGACATGTCTGGCACATTCTGTGCCGGTACTTTTCTCAAGACATCGCTTGTGTACAACATAATGGATTTGCTCGGGCCAATCAGTACCTGGCACGCCGCTGCTTGTGCAGGGGTTTTTCTATCAAGGAAAGTGAAGCCATCCAATGATCTGATCAAAGAGATATTCAGAAGAAAAGCTTCAGAAAAGCTGAAAGAAGACTACGATGTTCTGATCTGGGGGCATTCACACGCTGCCGACAGCCTGGAGTTCGCGAAGGAACAGGGGCGGAAGCTGTACCTGAATACAGGTGATTTTGGCAAGCACCACGACTATATTGTGTATGAGAGTTCGTCAGGATTTACGCTTCGGAGCTTTGACGGCAGCCGATCATTTCAGAACATGGGAGACTGATCAGTTGGAGCCGCGGTGGTCTTCAAAATTATTGCCAATTTTAGTAATTTCTTCTATAGTCTTTCAGTATTGCAAGAGGAGGAACGATGGACAGAAGACGGCTTGATCTTGATGACGATGAACTCAACAGACTCTATATCCTCCAAAACGTGAATCTTGATTCAATCCGGGGACTTCTTGAAGCTTGCTCCGTTAGAACCCTTGAACCTCAAGAAATACTTATTTCTCCAAAGGAACTAAACAAGACCGTATACTTCATACTCTCCGGTCGATTACGCATTTTCCTCGATTCTATTGAGGGGTTTGAATCAATAGCTACCCTGGAGCCGGGTGAAAGTGCCGGAGAATTATCTGTAATTGACCAACAGCTCACTTCGGCTTACGTTGTGGCAGATGAGGAATGCAGGCTTCTTTCAATGGACGAAGATGTTCTGTGGTCCCTCGTACAGGCATCCCATGCAGCCGCATGCAATTTGTTGTTTATGCTCACGAAGAGTTTGAGGCATGCGGATTCGATTGTGGTTGCAGGTATCAAGGTGGAGCAGGGGTTTCAACACTACGGGAGTGTGGATGCACTCACCGGACTGCATAATCGGTACTGGTTTAACGGCATGTTTAGAAGACAGTTCATTCGTTCATCAATAAATAGTAAGCCATTTTCAATAATCCTGGCTGATATAGACAATTTTAAAACATTGAATGATTCACACGGTCATCTCACCGGGGACAAGGTACTTTATGAAGTAGCCCACGCTATCACGAGTAATATCAGGCCGGGTGAGATGGTTTCTAGATTCGGCGGAGATGAATTCATGATCCTTCTTCCGGATCAGGACGTTGAAACCGCAAAATTGATGGCAGATCGTTTACAGGATGCCGTGAGGAAGATGCTGCCGGTGCCTTGTGGTGAAAAGGATATGTTCTACCCGACATTATCAATGGGTGTATCCGGAATGAAAAAGGGACAGACGCCCGAGATGCTTCTCAAAACGGTAAACGATGCTCTCGGGCGGGCAAAGAACCAAGGGAGAAACTGTTTCTCCGAATGAAAAAACGACAGGGAGGTCCACATGAAAATATTCAACGCAGCTGACGCCATCCAATTTGCTGTTAAAATAGAGGAGAATGGCCGGCTTTTTTATCTCAAAGCAGCAGATCAATCGCAAGCTGTTGAAGTGCGAGATCTGTTCCGCAGCCTTGCGGATGAAGAAACCAAACACAGAGCTTTTTTTCAGGAAATGCTAACAAAAATAGAGAACATCCCCATGGCGGAACAGTATGACGGCGAATATAATGCGTATTTGAAAGACTACGTTGACGGGATTGAAGTATTCGCAGAAGCCGCGCAATCCGGGGTAGAAGACGCTTCGAAAAATACCTTGTCAGCAATTACTTTTGCCATGAGGATGGAGCTTGATTCAATTCTTTACTATCATGAAATTGATCAGTTCATGGGAGAAAAATACCACCCGGTTATCGAAAAAATCATTCGTGAAGAACGAAAGCATTTTAGTAAACTTTCAAAGCAGCGAAAAGATTATATGTAAGGGAAGGCGCGTAATTTTGTATGGAAAAAGCTGAGACAAAAAGCTTCGTGCCACTCGATGATATTGACTCTGTAGTCCATATCCTCGCTGACATTGCCATTTTTGGCGGAATTACAGAAGAGCAATTTAAGAAGATTTCCAGGAGATTACAGATCGGTATCTTTGAGAAAGGTCAAGACATCTTCAGGAAAGGTGATGAGCCGTCTCATATCTACATAGTACGGGAAGGGAGAGTGGGACTTTTCATTGTTGACAGACAGGTCCGTTTTGAAAAGAAAACACTAATAACAGGTGAGTGCTTCGGTGTGGCTTCACTGATGGCGATGCGGAGACACACCTCGACAGCGATTGCTCTGGACCAGAGCAGCGTAATGGTACTTTCCCGGGAGTCGCTCTGGCAGTTGAGACATGAAGACATTGTGCTCTTCTCGTTGCTTATGATGAATATTTCGAGAGAACTGGCCCGGAGGCTGAAACTCACTGATGACATTCTGCTGAACTACATGCACACGCATAAGGATGGAGAATTATATTAGACGCTGAAAATCAGGATCAAGTCGTAAATCCCAAATCTCAAATCGCAAATCCCAAGTAATCCGTCAAACCACCAAACACCGATTCCCTGACTCTATGACTCAATGACCCAACGAACCCGGCGACTCAATGGTTTCGCCACCAGGCACTGAACACCAAACACCAAACACTTTCCTTACCTGCCTATGAACATATCATATGCGAGTTTTATTATCAGGACTGATACGACGGCAAGAAAGAAGACTCTGATGAATCTGCTGCCTTTCAGAATAGCAATATGAGTTCCTGTGTACGAGCCGGCCATATTGCTCAATGCCATGAATATCGCCACACTATATAAAATGTTGTCTGTAAATCCAAAATACAGCACTGCGGACAGATTTGTCGCAAAATTGATGAGCTTTGAAGAGGCAGAAGCCGTAAGAAAGTTAAAACCAAAGATACCTATAAATATGAAAATGAGAAAACTGCCCGTTCCGGGACCAAAAAAACCATCGTAGAAACCTATTGTGATTCCGGTGAGCACACTCACCATAAGGCGCTTGCTTTCGTTCAATTTGGGAGAATGGATGCTGCCGAGATCTTTTCGAATAAAGGTATACATTGCAATTGCTATAAGCATGCATAAAATAAGAGGACGCATGACATCAGGCTTGATGATTGTCGTTCCTCTTGCACCAAGAAATGAGAAAACGAGAGCAGCACACATTGCCGGCACTGTTGCTTTCCAGTTTATCTGAATGTGGCGCGCGTATTGTACCGATGCAAGAGAAGTCCCTGCTATCGAGGCGAGCTTGTTTGTGCCAAGAAGAAGTGGAATGGACTGAGCCGGATATACCAGAAGAAGCGCCGGAAGCTGTATAAGACCTCCTCCGCCCGCGACAGAGTCAATAAATCCCGCGAGAAAGGCAAAAATACAGAGTATGCCGATTTCGATCATAGAAGCCTTGAGATATGCAAAGGGAAGACAGACAGCCCTTACAAAGCCATGCACCAACCGAATGGGTCGGCTTTCTCACGGTACTGGATGCCGGTGATTTCATCGTAGAACTTTTGTGATAAGGCACCGATGTCGCCGGCATTCACAGTGATCATCTTATCATGATGTTGGATCCAACCCACTGGAGATATGACTGCAGCGGTGCCCGTACCGAATACCTCCCGTAAGGACCCGTCTTTGGCTCTTGTGAAGACCTCATCAATTCCAATCATTCGCTCTTCAACAGGAATACCCCAGTGCCTGGCTAGAATTATGACGGAGTCACGCGTCACTCCGGGCAGTATGGACCCTTCAAGAGGCGGTGTGACAAGTTTATCGTCTATCACGAACATGATGTTCATTGTTCCCACTTCTTCAATATAGCAGTTTTCAGCCGCATCCAACCATAACACTTGTGTGAAACCTTTCTTCTTCGCTTCTTCGCCCGGATACAGGGAAGCGGCATAGTTTGCGGGTGTTTTGACGGCCCCAAGACCGCCTTTCGCGGCGCGTACATATTCGCCCGAGGTAATAAGTTTGACGGGGTTGATCCCTTCCTTGTAGTATGCACCGACAGGTGAAGTGATAATCATGAAATTGTACGTGTGTGACACGCGGACGCCAAGAAAATTGTCTGTAGCAAATACAAACGGTCGTATATACAATGAACATCCCTTTTTGTTCGGAACCCAGTCCTGATCAAGCAAAACAAGTTCTCTAATACCTTCCACGAACATCTCGTAAGGTATTGACGGAATACAAAGACGCTTATTGGACCTCATGAAACGCTCGTGGTATTTATCGGGACGAAAGAGATTGGTTTTGCCGTCGTGCGTCCGGAAAGCCTTCAATCCCTCGAAAACAGCCTGTCCATAATGAAGTGTGCACAGACTCGGCTCTATTCTTATCTCGCCATATGGCATGATCAGGGGCGTTCCCCATTGCCCATCTTCGTAGTGAGCGAGAAACATATGATCAGAAAAATCTACGCCGAATTCAAGGTTGTCAAAATCCACCTTATCAATCCTGGATGTTTTGGTCTTCGTCACTTCTATTTTCACCGCTGTTTCCTCTCCTGATATTCTTAATTTATTTCGGACATGGTCCCAGATATCTTCCCGACATTGTGCTTGTCATCTGTACCTGAGGTTGACCCTTGGCATTTATTGTTGTATTCGTTGTGCCGTTGAGAGTGTTTGTCTTGTACGTCATTTTCCCGCTGCTGATCATCGTACTATCCGGAGCTTTACACTCCATAGTATACGTTACCGTATCACCCGTCATTTTCTGATCCGTCATCTTACATTCGGTCCCTTTCTCCTGTTTCTGGGGAACAGGGTCCTTCTTGGTGACGCATTGCTTTATTGTTGTAGCCGGCATTTGCATTTTCATGCCTTTCATTGATGTTTTGGTGGTAATCTCCCACTGGCCCTCCTTGATCTCACCAAATCCAATGCTTGTCCACAACAGTGAAACGGCAATTACAGCTATACATGTTATTCGTGACATCTCTGCCTCCATAACACAATGGTTTATGACCGGTAAAGAATATGAGCCTGCTAAAAACTAACACTATCTGGCCCGAAGGGTCAAATAAAATTGCGGGATGGATGTTCGATGTAGCCGTACTATGGAGGATTTCCGTCAACGGCTGATGTAACCGGTTTCCTGGTGCCGGCTCTACAAATATTGTAGTGAAGACAGGATTTGTTGCGACGAAATTGGAAATAAGTAACTGTTTTAGAATGACCGGTTTTGACCGGCGTGATGTAATCTGCCTAAAACATGAGGAAATCGAACGCGCGTTGTAGAGATGAAGGAGAAATGATCAATGGCATGTGTTTTGCTCTGTTGATCGGCGTAGACGAACAGGGAGGAATTGTCGTATGAGAGTGAGCGGTACTGAACCTATAAAAGTCATGATCGTTGCAGGGACAAAACCCGAAGCGATAAAACTTGCCCCCGTCATTCAGAAACTGCACCAGCGGCCGGATAATTTCAAGACGACGATTGTCACTACAGGTGAGCACCGCCAACTCCTGGAAGAAGCCCTCTCGCTTTTTTCTATCCGCCCGGATATAGATCTGAATCTCTTTGATTCTAAAGGGGACATGCGCACGGTGGCAGCTCAGGTACTGGAGAACGTGTCTGTCACGCTCGGCGATGTGAGGCCTGATATTGTTCTGATTCAGGGAGATTCAACAAGTGTCCTCGCAAGTTCGCTTGCGTCATTCTATCAACAAATACCCGTGGCGCACATTGAAGCAGGCTTGCGCAGTCGCAACAAGTACAATCCCTTTCCGGAAGAAATAAACCGGCACCTCACAACAGTTATAGCAGATATCCATTTCGCTCCTACCCCCTTTGCGAAAGAAGTCCTGCTGAGTGAAGGGATCGATGCTGAAAGAATAGTTGTCACCGGTAATACAGTTATTGATGCGTTGTTACATGTGTCTTCGTTGCCCTTCTTCACAAAAGGCACCGTACTGGAGCAGATTGATCTGAACAAGCATCGATTGGTTCTTGTGACGTCACACAGACGAGAATCCTGGGGACTGGACCTGCAGAATATCTGCGAAGCGATAAAGGAGATAACGCAGAAGCACGAAGATGTTGTTGTTGTCTATCCGGTATTTCCAAACCCAATGATTAAGATAACTGTCGAGAAAGTGCTGGGTGGCATTGAACGGGTTCACCTCACCAAACCGCTGGACTATCTAACATTTATTAATGTTATGAAAAGGTCCTGTATGGTCCTTACCGATTCAGGCGGTTTACAGGAAGAGGCCCCTTCTTTAAAGAAGCCATTACTGTTAATGCGAGATGTGACGGAAAGGCCGGAAGTATTTGAAGCGGGACTCGCAAAGTTTGTCGGCACAGAGAAACCGAACATTATACGCGCTGCCAGCGAGCTTCTTGATGACAAGAGTGCATATCATGCAATGACCAATACGATGAACCCCTTTGGGGACGGACAGGCCTCTGACAGGATTGTAAGCGTGCTGTATCGATGGGCCAAAGGCAAAAAACCTTTACTTGTTCCCTGCGTCGAGTTTGAACCGCTCACGCCGGAGGAAAGCCTGCTCTGTCAGAACCACTGAACCGATTCTCTTCATTCTGTATTGTTTTATCGTGTGTATGCGGGAAATGTTCCCAATCCGTGATTGTTAGAGCAGTCTCAAAGAACCTTCGGTATGGATCTTCCGGTTCTTGCCGAAGCCACTCGCATGACATTTTCCCTTTTGCCGGCGAAGCGGGTCTCCCGCAAACTTACCATTTGCATTATTTTCTGTCCCCCCATCTCCAGGAAGGCTTTTCTCCCTTCCACCAGCAGACCAGACAAAACAAGAGTGTCAGAACAAAGAAGATACTGAAAAATTCGTAAGGGCGGGCCCTTGGCTGGAAAACCAATACATTGGCAAGAATCAGTGCGAGATACACAACAAAAACCACCCACCCCTGCCACGTGCACGGTGTGCCCCATCCCCACCCGTACGTCTTCGCCGGAAACCAGATGCTCTTCTCGGGCTCGTCCATTCGTGAGATCATATAACGATCGATATGGGCTGTCAACAGGAACCACCACCTTGCTTTGGTGTCAGGTACCTGAGTGTTTATTCCCTGATATTCGCTAATGAGTGACGACCGTCCACCGTTTTCTTGGGTAGGAGTGGGGACGTCTTAAAAGAACTGCTCGACGTCCCCTGGAGGAGAGGAGAAATATATTGTCCTAGATATGCATGATTTTGGTTATGTCTTTCTCGAATTTCCTTGTGTAATATTCGCCTAGTTTTTCTATGAGTCTTTCCCATGCCGATTTATATTCGTATTGAAGGACGTCATCAAGAAAAGGGACTATCTCGCCGAGCTTGTCCTTAGGAAGGTACGCCATTGCTCCCATGTCGTGCGATTTCTTGAGTGCGTCAGGATTTAATGCATGGGCTGTGAGCATTGCAACTCGTCGCTTTTGTGCTACGGCAATTTCAAGAAGATCAAAACCCCTGACCCCCATAATATCAAGGATAACGAGATCATATTCGTTTGAATCCAGAAGCCCGGCGGCATCCTCGTAATTGGTTGCCTTATCAATTTTTGCGTCCGGAGCGGAATCGACGATTTCCTCTGCGACGATATCCAAAATATCCGGTTCGTCATCAACGATGAGCAGCCTCTTGTTATTTAAAATGGAACTTTTCATGATTAATCCTCCTTAAGATCTTTGTAATAGTCTTTGGTTGTGTGCAGTTTCTATTGTATGATTCATGATATGCTTTGCCTCACAATAGCTTTGACGCCCCTGGAAACTGTGTCTCACGTGTTATCCTGATCCGGCACGAAAGACGATTCGCACAGTTGCCATTCAACTTCTTATCCTTAGCCCGATAATTATGCTGCATCGTATACAATGAATAGCGCCTCCTATTTTCAGACTGGGAACTTTGCTTTGACCTTTTCTTCATATTGGCTCAAAATCCCTCTTGCCAGGATTTCCCTTGCCAGATCGTGTGTCACCGGCATATGATTCTTATGGGAGAGCACAATTTTGCTTCGTTCAACATAGACGATTCCAAGGAATGTCGACCATATAACAGCCGACAGTGTTCTGTAGTCACGCTCGATGAAAATTTTCTCTTGAACCGCATAGGCGACAATCTTGTGCTGCAGGGCAACCACCCTTGAACCCCATTTGTAGAGGATATTCCTTAGTTCGGGAGCGAGACCGCCTATCATCTCACTCTGGTGGAGGAGTTGCCAGGCTGTAAATCGAATCGGGCTTTTTTCATAGAACTTCTGAAAACATTCCCACAGCCTGTCCAGTATATCGTCTTTTAAGTTCTCGCGTTCATCATAGACTGTCTGCAAAAGCCCAACAAAGTAGTCTGCATGGGCTACTATAGCGTCGATCAGGATTTCGTCTTTGTTCTTAAAATAGAGGTACAATGCGGCGCGGCTCAATTCTGACCTCTCGGCGATCTTTTCCATTGTGATGGCGTGATATCCTTCTTCCTCATATATTTTCATGGCCGCATGCATTGCCAATTCCCTTCTGTTATCCCGCTCACGCTTTCTTCTTTCAATAAGGCCCATAATGGACTAAACCTCTATTTCATATACTATACGTATATATATTAGACATGATGTCTATAATTGTCAAGTTAATTCTTCGTACGATCTTGGTAAAGGAGTAAGCTATGAAAAATTGATATTAAGCCAGTAAGCCGGGTACTAGTAGCAGTTCAAACTGTGGCAAGGCACAATTAGGTGAGCGATTCCTTGAGAGATGGTGCGGGGACTTGACAAAAAAACACAGATTTGGAACCATGAAATACGACGGATCAAGCTTTAGGATCTGTTATGAGTAGCCCCGGAAGTACTCAGAACTGTACGGGCATGACGATTTCGCCTTCACCGGCTCGCCAGATAGTTATTGAAATCTTAGCAGGCACCGCTGTCCTTTCCAGGGCAGCATCTAATTCCTGATCGTCACTTATTGTTTGCTGACCAAATTTGAGAATAACGTCATCCGTGCGCAAGCCCGAGTCGAAAGCAGGGCCCGATCCGATATGTGTAATGCGTGTTCCTTGAGGCCCTTTCATTTGCAGCCTGTTCGCTGTATTCTGATCCACTTTTACTGTGACCGCTCCAAGCTGCGCTTTCCTCCTCGTAATGTCTTTATCAATCTTCGATTTTCCCAAGGACCCTGTGGAAGAAAAACCGATCGAGCGCATAACATAATTCGCGAAACTTGCTTTGAGCTCCAATATGCTTGGCTCACAACCAAAAATGGAAGAACAGCCTGCGCGAAAATTGATGGAGTATGTCTCCGAAGTTTCTTTATTTTTTGTTACTGAGACGACTGCTGAGGGGGAGTATGACGGAATTGCGGTGGTTATTATTGTGTCATCGGCGTGCTGGATCGGCGCATCGGCATTTTCACG
>CAYYLU010000023.1:0-27958 GCA_964472475.1 uncultured Syntrophus sp.
GGGTTCATCCAGGAGGCGAAGCTTCCCTCTTCATTTACCTGGAATGCTCCCATAACGGTGACATCCACATGCCCACCTCTAATCATGGCAAAGGACTCTGCTAAATCGAAGTAGGAGGTGCCGGGTACTTCGGTGACTGCCTGACAGGATGCATTGATGAGATCCTGGTCGATATCGTCCCCTTCTGCCATTGCACCGGTCTTTAACATCCCTATTTCTGACTGGAGATGGATATCTCGTCCTTCCAACCAGTTCCCCACCAGGGTAGGGATACCGATACCTAAGTTGACATAGGAGTTCTCTTCTATCTCTCTGCTGATACGCAGTGCTATAATCTCACGGGGTAGTCCCTCGAATTTCATCATAATATCTGTCTCTCCTTCTTCTTCATTTAGAGGTTTGTAATATCAAATTTCATTCTCGGTACATGGACGACCCTTTGTACGTAAATACCGGGGGTATGGACGCAATCGGGGTCGATATCGCCGGGGAGCACGAGGTTTTCTACCTCTGCTATGGTAACCGATGCTGCTGTTGCCATCACGTGGTTGAAGTTGCGTGCTGTCTTTCTGTACTTTAAGTTGCCTTCTTCATCACCCATATAAGCATGGATGAATGCATAATCAAGCTTCAATGCATATTCTAAGACACAATTGACCCCGTTTATTGTCTTTGTCTCTTTTCTTGTCCTATGCGCTTCTATATTACTAAGGATTGTCTCTTCTACCATGGAGCCTGATCCTACCGGGGTATAGAATGCAGGGATTCCTGCTCCTGCTGCACGGTACTTCTCTGCTAAGGTTCCCATGGGGTAGACCTCTAATTCTATCTCACCTGACTGGACCTTCTTCTCAAATGCAGTAGTGAGTCCCTTTGAGGCGGAACGGAAGAGACCATAGGAGTCGATGAGCTTCTTTAACTGGCTACCCTCTATAAGCTTATCCATCTCCCGATAGGCGCCAAGGAGTGGTCCTGATCCACAGCAGATGGTGAGATCCTTTGTTCCTTTCTCGATGAGTCCATCGATAAGAGTACGGGGTACTCCTGCGGCAAAGAAACCGCCGATACCGATGACTGCACCATCGGTGATGTCTGCCAGTGCGTCTTTGACTGTGGGGTATGTTTTGTTCATAGGTCCTCGCTGTCGATTATTTCCGTGTCACGAACGAAGCTCGATTTGTCACGGCAATGTGCTAACGTTAATGAAATCCTTTTTTCAAGTTCCAGGCCATCCAAGAGCGGCATATCAATACCTCGTCTAACCGCTTCCTTCGCACTTCTCACCGCTTCGGGGCTGAAGCCCGCAATCTTTTTTGCAAGTTCTGTCGCGGTCGACAGGTGTTCTCTTTTTGGGACTACCCGGTTTATCAGGCCCCATTGATATGCCTCCTGAGCCGGTATCCAGCGGTTTGTAAGGAGCATTTCAAGCGAACGGGAAAGACCGATGATACGCGGGATCGTCTGCGTGCCGCCTGCCCCCGGAATAATGCCGAGTTTCACCTCAGGAAGGCCAAAGACGGCATCGTCCGACGCTACACGAATATCGCAGCTCGCCGCAATTTCCATTCCCGAACCGAGTACATAACCATGCAGGGCGGCAATCAAAGGTTGAGGCATAGCAAGAAATCTTCTCCAGAGATCCCTGCGAAACCTGATCTGCCGGGCGCCTGTGGCGGAAGGAGCCGTGAGAAACTCCGTCAAGTCTGCTCCGGCACAAAAAGCCTTATCGCCGGTACCGCTGACGATGACCACCCGCACCTCATCGTCATCCTGGATAGCGCCAAGTATCTCGTACAGATCATCCCGCATCTGCACGCTATAGGCATTGAGGGCCTTCGGACGATTGAGTGTGACGTACGCGAGAGGACCTTCCTTCTGATAGATTATGGTTTCGAAATCGCTCGCCATCTATTTTCCCTTGAAGAGCGGGTCTCTTTTATTTTTGAAAGCCTCTATGCCTTCAATCCGGTCCGTTGTGCTGTACAGGAGCAAATATAGATCGCCTTCCATGGTAAGCCCCTGGTCAAGCGTCAGGTCCATGCCTTTACGAATTGCTTCTCTCGTAAAACGCAGAGAAACAGGTGCTTTTGTACACATCTCGGCAGCAAGTCCGAGCGCCTTTTCCGTCGCGTGTCCTGACGGCACAATCATGTTTATCAGCCCGATACGAAATGCCTCAGCGGCATCGATGGATTCTCCGGTAAGAATCATATGAAGCCCTCTGCCTTTTCCGATCAGCCGCGGTAGCGTCTGGGTGCCGCCATTGCGGGGGATCAATCCGGCAGTAATTTGCGGCAGACTAAAATGCGATCTTTCACATGCAATCCTCATATCACATGCAAGAGCAAGCTCAAGGCCTGCGCCTATAGCATCAGTCTCAATCGCCGCTATCGTTGGTCTGTCGAGACTTTCGATTAATTCCGAAAGAAGTGGCAGGTTTGTCCCCTTCATCGGGTTGCTTTCTCCCCTACCTGCCATGGTAGCGGTCACAACTACGACGCGGATCATCTCATTCGATTCTATCTCCGTACAAATATCTTTTAGACTGTAAATAAAGGCTTCGGTTTCGAGGGCGTTATCGAAAGCAGGTATAGTTATAATACCTGTGTAATCTTGAGTTCTGTAATTTGCCTGCATCTCAAACATTTCTATGAAAGGCTTCCGCACTCCATTTGGATATACCGTGTATGATCAACGGCTTACAATGTATATAAGTATACATTAATACATAGCATAAATCAAGTCCTTTTTGCTGTTCCTCAATGATTATGCGGCAATCGCGTAAAATAGATTGCCTGTCCGCTTAGAACTCACGATTGAGCCGTTTCCTTCAAGGTACTTGAGGTGGGCAAGAGTCTCAGATGTTGCAAAGAATGATTGAACAACAGGGAATGCATCCCACGAGTCGCAATCGACATTCCACGTCATCTTCGAAGCTATTTCGTAGACGGTCCCAGCACCTTGGCGTATCGCCTGGAGTACTTCATCATTTCTTTGTTTGTGATGTTCTTCAATTTCCATAATTCTCGATCTGCAATTCTCAAAGAGCGCACGATGACCGGGAAGTACCTTTGACACATCGAGTGCATAAATCTTTCTAAGGCTTGTCAGATACTCTTTGAGAGGATTTTGAGTCCCTATCCTGGCCTGTATTCCAGGCGTTATGTTTCCGAGCAGGTGGTCACCGGCAATAAGATATTTTGATGTTCGATCATACAGGCACATATGCCCTTTGCTGTGTCCGGGTGTTTCGACGCATACGAATTCGTGGCTTCCTTTGCTGAGCACGTCTCCGTCTTTAATGAAGTAATATGACAATGCTGCCTGATCGTTGAATTCACTTCTTACCCGGTGGGGCAGAATTTGTGACGGATCTTTTTCGGGGAAGCCGCTCTCCACGAGGAAATTCCTGATTTCCTCTGTCAAAGTACCATTTTGTATTTTTCGTATGAGTTCTGTTTCTGTTTTATTTATGTACACGGCAGAACCTTTGCTTATGAGTCGCGAAACAAGGCCGATGTGATCACCATGGCTGTGGGTGATGAAGAAATCGGTGTTCTCAAGACCTATGCCAAGTTCCTGAAGTGATGTGAGCATGGTGTTAAAACATTCATCATTATTCATGCCTGTATCGATGACAAGATTTCTCTGCGGATCCCTAATCACATAGGAATTTACAAATTTCAAAAGCAGGTCGGGCAGGGGGATTTCAATTCGAAAAAGATCTTCTGCAATTTCTTCAATCATCAATGTCTCCGTTGTATGGCACTCTATTATAATACAGATGTGCTCCCCATTCCATCCTAAATCCTTGTTTGGATCGCTGAAGACCACCTTACAAATGATGACAGCAGACAATTTCCGGATCACAGTGTCGACCTTGTTAGGAATGTAAGCACACGGGAATCATAAACCTGCTTTTATGTAATGGCGGGTTGGCAGAAATCCGGCTGTGAATTTGATTTTTTTTTAATAGAAGCGTATTGTCTTATCTGGTGGTTGCCCCACAATGGATCTAGTTCTCAAGAATGCCAATATAATTACGATGGATCAGGCATGTCCGAAGTCTGGTTCGGTAGTCATAAAGGGAAGCCGAGTTGCTGCGCTCGGCACAGACATAGACAAGAGAGAAATCGCAGCGGCACGAGTGATCGACTGCACAGGGAAGACCGTCATTCCTGGCTTCATCGATGCTCATTGTCATCTGGCCGCATATGCGGAGAAACTGATGTCTTTGGATATTTCTCCCCGGGTGGGGATCAAATCGATAGCGCAGCTTCGCGACGCTGTCAGGAAGTCTTGCTTAGACAGGCCGGATGGGAGCTGGATAAGAGGCAAGGGCTATGATGAATTTAGGCTCAAAGAGAAACGTCATCCGAACAGACACGACCTCGATAAAGCTGCTCCTCGTCACCCCGTAAAGCTTACGCATCGTTCAGGGCACGCTCACGTGCTCAACAGTCTTGCTCTGAAACTGGTGGGAATCACTAGCCAGAGCGGCGATCCTCCCGACGGACTCATAGACCGCGATCTTGAGACCGGTGAACCTACGGGTATCCTTTTCGGGATGGGGAATTATCTTACGAAGAAAATACCAGCATTTGATGAGAATGAGATTCGGGAAGGCATCAAACGCGTCAGCGAAGAACTCCTCTCTTTCGGAATCACGTCTATTCATGACGCAACATCGCACAACGATCTTGAGAATTGGCACGTGCTCACGCAATGGAGGAGAGAAGGCCTTTTCAAGCCTGCAGTCGCAATGATGCTCGGAACACATGCATTGGATCAGCAAGGCAGGAATAATCATTTGCCACCGGTGAGCGGCGATACTGTCACGGCACGGGGGGTGAAAATTGTTGTGCACGAGATTACGGGAGATTTAAGTCCTTCCCAGGATAGGCTTAACAGGATGGTGCTGGGCATACATCAGGCAGGACTTCAGGCGGCGATTCATTGTGTTGAAGAAAACACGATCAATGCAGCCTGCAACGCCATTGAGTACGCCTTACAGCACATTCCGAAAGATGATCACAGACACCGCATAGAACATTGTTCTGTTTGTCCGCCTGAGCTGATTAAACGGATTGCGCTTATCGGTATTACAGTTGTCACTCAGCCGGTATTCTTATATTACAGTGGCGACCGCTATCTTGAGACCGTACCGTCTGAGCAACTGAAGAATCTTTATCCCATAAACAGTCTCTTACAAAATCGAATCCATGTGGCTGGGGGTTCTGATTTTCCGATCGCAAATCCGAACCCGTTTATCGGAATTGCCGCGGCCGTCACCAGGAGATCGGAGCACAAGAAAGCGGTGTTGGAGCACCAGGGAATCTCACCTGTCCAGGCACTCCGCATGTACACCTTGAGCGCGGCTGAAGCGTGTTTCCAGGAAGAAGAAAGAGGCAGCATAACGGTCGGCAAGAAAGCCGATCTCCTGATACTCAATGCTGATCCGCTCACTGTAAAACCTGACGATCTGCAATCTATCAGGGTGGATGCAACAATTATTGACGGACAGATCGTGTGGAAGCGGAACTAGATAACTCAAGCTGTCTCTTTGGTTCCTGCGTATGGGCATGATATTGGGTAGTGCTCGGAATCATGTAAGAACGGCCCCGTCTCAGAAAGAATTATTGTGTACAGTCGATTAATACCGGCAAACCTGAAGGGCGGTTATTATTGTTTCAAGGCTAATAGTAAGACTGTTTACTGCGGCGGACCGCAATGAAAAAAATAGTGCAGACCGATCCCGGCCTGCACTATTTTAGATTGACTAGCGAATACTACTTATTTAACCATGCGTCCTCAGGAGTCCATTGCGTCAGCTCAACGGTCATCAGACCGTCATTTCGCACGTACGGCTGTTTTGCTGCCAGCCCTGAAATGACGAGCATGGGCGAGAACATGCTGTACTCACCGAAAACGACATCCTGTAATTTCCAGATCAGAGCGCGTTTGCTTTTCTGATCGGGCGCCTGTTTGGCTTCAACGAGGAGTTTTTCTATCTTTTCCGGATGCGCGATGCTCTTTGCCATGACAGTGCCTTTTTCACTCAGGTTCCTCGGCATTACCATAGCTGGGTCTGAATCCGCCCTGTAGGAAGCGTAGCAGAGTCCTTCGAAGGTTGTCTGTGAAGTGAGCTGACGATATCTGGCATTGTCAGCGACATCAAGCTCTGCGTTGATACCGATCTTCGCGAGCATCCCCTGTACGGCAGTTGCCGCGGCTACATTTTCAGGGGTGTTCAAAACGAGCATCTTAGTCTGAATACCTTGCGGATAACCGGCTGCCGTGACAAGCTGTTTCGCCTTAGCGGGATTATACACATAACCCTTGAAATTTGGATTGGCCCAGAAGCCATTCGGCACTCCCCATTGCTGGGTAGCTGTCGCGAATCCATAGTACACCACATCTTTAATGGCCTTGCTGTCGACTGCCTGGCTTATTGCCTGTCTCACTTTTATCTTCGCAAACGGAGAAGCGGGATTAGCACTCGCAGGCATTATGCCCATCATCATGAGACCCATGCCGGTCTTGAGCTCTGTAATTTCTGCTCCTGCAGCCTTAAGATCTTTTGCGGCAAGCGGCGGGATTGACCAGATGATGTCAACTTCTTTCGTCTTGAATGCACCCTGCAGTGTAATGGGGTCTGCAATAAAATTCCATTCGATACCGTCCAGATATGGTTTTCCCTTTTGCCAGTACCCATCGAATTTCTTATAGACCTGTTTTACGTCACGCTGTCTGCTCACAAACTGAAAAGGTCCGGTGCCGACAGGATTGTTCTTTGCCCAGTCATCGCGCTCCTTGTCTGTTGCGCCTGCTTTCTGCCATGCTGCCGGGGAGATCTGCGGGCCCGCAAAATAGCCCATACCTACGATTGCCGTGTTGTCCCATTCCACAAAATTGATACGAAGGGTGTAATTGTCAATTGTGTCAATTGAGGCGATTGCAGGCAATTCCGTTCTCTTGGCCGCTATATATTTCTCCAGGTTCCATTTGACCGAGGCAGCATTGAAGTCTGTACCGTCATGGAACTTGATGCCTTTCTTCAGCTTGAGAGTGATATTCTTCGCCTTGGCGTCTGTCTTCCAGCTTTCTGCCAGCCATGGCACCATCTGTGCCTTCATGTCATAACGGGCGAGGCTTTCGATGCAGGTTTTCGAGATTACAAAGTCCTGCGTGGTGAGCATACCCGGAGGATTCCCGAGTACATTTGTGTCAACCGCGGTTCCGATTTTTAGAACGCCGCCACGCTTGGGCTGTGGCTGTTTCGCTGCTGTTGCTTTCGCAGGTTCAGCCGTTTTTGCGGGCACCTTACCGGAATCCGCCGGCTTTGCGGGTGCTGCCTTTGTCTGCGCAAATCCGAGAGTTGCCAGTGATGCCATAAAACAGAAACATACGACGAGACAAAAAATAGTTGCAGAAATCTTTTTGCTACTTTGCTTCATGATTCCCCTCCTCACGGTTTTCAATGCCTGTCCGACGTGCGAACAGTAGTATCATCTAGTCGAAAACGCCATCTTTCATATAGCTGCTGTACTGTTCATCATCTATGCCGAGAAGTTCCTTATAGATGTATTCATTGTGCTGGCCCAGACAGGGCGAAGTTGACAGACCGGCAGGGCTTTCGGAGAGTTTCGCCGGTTGGGTCGGATGGTTACACTCGCCGATAACGGGGTGGGTGAGCCGGATAAAACTCTGGCGCTCCTTCAATTGGGGATCAGTATCAACGAGATCAGCACCATCCTGGAGTGCACCTGCGGTTACCCCTTCTTTCTGAAGCAGTTGCATCAATTCATATCGGTCAAACCCGAGGGTCCAGTTCCCGACAAGTGTTTCGAGTTCATCTTCATTTGATCTTCTTGCTTCCATAGATGAGAACTTTTCACTGCTACACCACTGCGGATTTCCCATTGCGCGACACAGGCTTCTCCATTCAGCTTCATCGAAGACGGCAATGGCACACCAGCGGTCGTCTCCTTTACACGGAAAAACACCATGCGGACAGGCATACGGTGACCGGTTGCCCATACGTGATTGCACATGTCCATTCGCGAAGTAGTCTGTTATGGCAGGTGAGATAAACTGTATCATTGTCTCGACCTGAGTCGAATCGATATGTTGCCCCTCCCCCGTCCTCCTGCGGTAATCAAGAGCGGCAAGAAGAGAGATCACGGTAAACACCGGCTGGACCACATCGGCATACGCTACCCCCGGTGAAACGGGTTCCCGATCGGGCCATCCTGTCAGCATGTAATGACCGGAGATTGCACTCCCCGTATTCCCAAAGCCGCTCAGGCGTGATTTGGGACCGCTCTGTCCGTAGATACTCGAACTCGCCATGATTATATCAGGCTTGATCTTCCTCAGCTCTTCATACGTGAGGCCTAGACGCTGCATTACGCCGGGCGTAAAGTTCTCCATGACGATATCTGAAACAGCCGCTATCCGCTTAGCTATCTCGACTCCCCTCGGATCCTGCAGATTCAAAGTAATCGCCATTTTGCTGGTATTGGTGTGCAGAAACAACGCGCCTCCATCAGGATTGCGCACATTGTTTGCAAAAGGAGGAGTCATACGTCCGATGTCGGGGCGTTTTCTCGATTCTACCTTTATGACTTGAGCGCCGAAATCAGCAAGAAATTTTGTGGCGTAAGGGCCAGCTCCCGCCCAGGTGAAGTCAAGGACCCGAATATTGTCTAAAGCATGCTGATGTAAATCCATATTCCTCTCCTGCAGGCTAGATTATGCCGTCTTTTTTCAGGCCGGCCAATTCTTCTTTAGTGAGGTCCAAATCGCCGCAATAGATCTGTTCGTTGTGCTCTCCAAGTAACGGCGCACGAAATCTAATCTCGTTCGTTCCTTCAGATGTAAGATAGGTGAACTTCTGATACGTGAGTGATTCATTCAGTTCCGGATGATCGATCTTTTTCCAGAACCCGCGGGCTGCAAGCTGTTCATCTTGTGCCACTGCATTGACCGGATTTACCGGAGAAAGCAGAAGCCCCCGCTTGATGGATCCTGCTTCGAGTTCTTTTGTTGTGTGTGTTCGCATGAAAGCCGCTATGGATTGTTGTATGTCCTCAACATCCTCCCGGCTCCACTTCAGAAAATTCGGGATTTCATCCCAGTTTACCTCTCCCCACCTGCCGGATTGGTTCTCTTCTTTCATCCATTCTATCCATGCACGAACAGGTTTGGGATTTTCCATCATAATCGTCCAGGTGACGTACCCATCCTTGCTGGGCCATAATTGCCTGAATGCGGCGCTTCCCCTCGCGAAAAAGTTGCCGCTGCGTGGAGTTTTTGCTTTCTCCCATTCCCAACGGAAAGGCTCACGGTAATTTGCCCGTACCATAACATCATGCATGGAAATATCCACGTGCTGCCCCTTCGCTGACGTATGACGATGGAAAAGAGCAAGCAGTGTAGCCGCTGCCGCCTGTGCCGACGACAAATAATACGATTGATCGAGACACATCCTGAGAGGCGGTTTATCAGGATCACCGTTAATATACATAAAACCGCTCATGCCGAGCGTCGTAATATCTGACGATTTAAACTCCCGGTACGGCCCTGTCTGACCGAAAGGCGTTATCGATGTCATGACCAGATTAGTGTTGATTGCACTCAGATCCTTATACCCGATACCAAGCCGGTCAAGATAACCTGGCGTAAACGATTCAATTACTATGTCCGCCTTCATGCACAGTTTCCGGAACAGGTCTTTCCCTCCGGTAGATTCGAGATTCAGGGTAATACCCCGCTTGTTGGCGTTGAGCGCGAACCAGTACAGGCTTTTATTCGGATCAACTTCATCATGATAAAAAGGTGCCCTGAGCCGCGCCGGATCTCCTGAAGGCTGTTCAATCTTGATTACGTCCGCACCAAGATCGCCGAGAATCTTCCCGCACAGAAACCCTTTTTCGCCCGTAAGATCTAAAACCTTATAATTGTTGAGCATAAAATACCTCACATACGGCGGTGATAAGCATCAAGTGCTTTTCAATATCTATTTCTTAAGACACCTTTCCTCAATGAACTGACTCATCTGTTCCTGAATGCCCTCGTCGTCCCACTCACGTGCATCGACAACATCCGCGTAAATAGGCAATACCGGGATCCCAGCCTGTTCAAGGACCATCTTTATCATCATGTTGCCGACTGAATCGATACAATTGCTCGCCACAATCATAACCGCTCCGTCTACGTCGAACCTTTTCGCTTCATTCAGCTGCCACTCAGGATCACGCAGCCAGTAACCCATATAGAGATGGCGGCTGGCAAGGGCCCGGAGTGGATCTCTCTTGTAATCACGGATGTAACCATCTGCAGCAATCGACAGATACATCGAATTTGTGAATACGGCGCCATACTTCTCTTCGAAGTACCTGTAAAATGCTGTGTTGTGCCACAGGCCGCGCCCGATCCACATGAGTCTCACCTTTTCATCCTTGCAGACAGCATCCCCTCTGTTCACCCTTTCCAGTACTTCTTCGTAAAACATCCGAGCGTGATCAACACCCCACTGCGTGCCCCTGTGCCATTGGAGATTCATTGTAGCGGCAAGCTGGTCGGGCAGGCCTACAGGTGACGGACGCGTTGCGGCCAACAAATTTCGTATTTTCTTAAAATACTCTTCCTGCTCGTTCTCAAGCTTCATTATTTCGACAAACTGTTTGTGATTGAATGTTCTTCCCGTCGAAATCTCGAGATATCTGATGAGTGCCTTCAAGTCTTCCACTCTCAGGTCGAGTGCCCGCGTGCCGACGATCTCTTCCCAATCGGTCTCGAGCGATTCCCACCAGCGTGGATAGCTAGGCGCGGGGGCAGGATACTCCATAGGAAAGAACTTGCAGTTGTATTCTCTCGCCATTCTTTCGAAGACCTTTGTCTGAATGTCACAGGAGAGCTGAGCGAGGAGAATTGTGGGACTCGGCAGGCCTCCCCAGGGAGCGCGCTCGGGATTGTGGTCCATAGCGCAGGCGAGAGGAAGAGAACAATATCTGCAGAGGCTTCTCTGATAGCCGGCGTCATTCATTTTGTCGAAGTAGTACGTGGACATCTGCTTTGCCGATATGATGGCCGACCACCACTGGGTCATTACAACCGGTATGTCATCCATGGCCAGAAAAATTTCGTGCGGAGCATCGGCATTTGCAAGACAAAATGGTTCACCTGCTGCGAGCTTCTGCTGTGTAGATTTGAACCAGTCCTTTTGATATTTTGCGGCGATAGCCGACACCTTGAGGTCTTTTTTCTTTCCGGCTTCGATATTGGCATTTCTTTCCAAACTC
The DNA here is from genome assembly GCA_964472475.1 of uncultured Syntrophus sp. GTDB lineage: Bacteria > Desulfobacterota > Syntrophorhabdia > Syntrophorhabdales > Syntrophorhabdaceae > PNOF01. Next base: position 11,307 of record CAYYLU010000023.1, read on the forward strand.
ATCTTGCGTCCTCCGTATGTCCTTCTCTGATAGAATCGACAAATGTCTGAACAGTTTTCCGTATAGAGCTTCGATCAGAATCGGACAGGAGATATTTTTGATCGCTGAAACAGATTGAAGGAATACCCTTTTCTGCAAGGTTTTTCTTCTGATCAGGCTGGTCCCATGCCATTGCCGGATCCCATTCCATCAGATAAAAAATTACGCCCTGGGCCTTTGCTTCGACGGCTTTTGTGCTGCAGTACTTTACTCTCTGTTCTGAGGACTGTGTCCTCAGCCTTGACGGACGGATGTGGTAGTGTTCAGAGAGCGCTTCCATCGGATCGGCAGTCTCGTCTACCAGGTCTTCGAAATACCTGTCTCCCCAGTTGCTGTCTTCACCCACAACCAGTGCACCTGTGGATTCAACAAGGTTGTAGAACTGCGTGTTGTCGAGATCACTTCCCTCAACATATACACGCGCACCCGTTTTCACAGGGGATGACCCGGCCCCATTGAGAAACTCAACCAGCAATTTGCTATGTTCCTCTTTCAACATGAGGCATGAGGTCCCGATTATCTGCAGAGCCTCCACGCCGGATATCCTTGGTTGCTCGGCTTTTCTCAGACCGGCGACCTGTTTCAGGAGTGATCTGTTCCTGTTAACCACTTGTATTGATTTTGAGAGAGACTCGGGGCTGATCTTCTTACCGGACCAGTTCTCGAGACATGTCTTGAGAAGTCTCAATTCTTCACTTACGTAATAGGCGGAAGTAATAAAAGGCGTATGCAGCACATCAAGAAGATGGATTTCCGGAAACGTGATCTGCGGTTTTATTCTGTGTATCCACCAGAGTTCGTGGTAAAGCTTCAGAACCGCATCGCTGTGGTGGGGCAGGATCATGTAATCAAGAAAATCGTACTTGCCCGTGAGCAGCATATTCAGTATTGAGCGAACTGTCGGATCAAGAAAATACTCACAGTATTTATCGGCTTCCGCGGTGCCTTCATGGGGATCGCCGCTGATTCTGTATGGAAAAAAACCCGCCGCCAAGACCATCTCTTCCGGGACATCGTCTGAGACATACCCGACGATTTTGCCCCCTTTTGACTTCCAATCTCGTGCCGCCAGATCACGCTGAGCGTACAGTTTTTGTATTTGTTCAAACGGGCCCATCTTTTCCTCCTGACGCACAAGTGCCGCTATGGACAGCACTGTTCTCTGGTAAGTTCTACCATACGGAACCGCGCAGTTCAATGATTTTGATTAAAAGCATACTAATATACCGAAATGCCATTGTGTAGCGCCCACGGTTCAACAGAAGCAGTCCAAAGCTTAATGTTCAACACTCCATGAGAACGATTCAATGTTCAAAGTTCAATGTTGAAAACGATAATCAAAATACGCAAAAGAAAAACGGGCAAAAAATATAGAAAAACATTTTACCTGTCACTCTTTTTCATTTATCTTTGCCCGTGAACTGTGAACCGCCTTTATTATTCCAGCACTCCGTCATTCAGAAGTTCCACAAATTCTTCATCGGGAATGCCGAGCAGGTCCAGGTACACGTATTCATTGTGTTCGCCGAGACATGGAGATGTCTTCACCTGCGAGGGTGTTTTCGATAATTTAACCGGCGGGACCGGATGGTTACATTCTCCTATCACCGGGTGCTCTAATTTGACAAAACTCTGCCTTTCCCTCAGTTGAGGATCTTTATCAACTATTTCAGAGGCGTCCTGAACCGGACCGGAAGGTACATTCACTCTCTGGAGTAAATTAACGAGCTCATCGCGATCATACGTGATTGTCCATGCGGCGATGAGTTGTTCCAGTTCGTCCTCGTTGTTTTTCCTTGAGGCTATACTGCCGAATTTAGGGTCTTTGGACCATTGCGGGTTGTCCATCGCTTCGCATAATCCAAGCCACTCCTTCTCGTCAAAGACAGCCAGGGCACACCACTGGTCATCGCCTTTACACTGAAAGACGCCGTGGGGAGATGCATACGATGAACGATTTCCCTGCCGTGTCTGAACGTTACCGTTGGCAAAATAATCGAGAAAGGCTGGCGAGATGAATTGCACCATCGTCTCCACCTGTGTCGTATCGATGTACTGTCCTTTGCCTGTTTTATCCCTGTAATCCAGCGCCGCGAGAAGTGATGCGGCGGTAAACAAAGGCTGTACTACGTCCGCATATGCGATGCCGGGAGTTACGGGAGGCCTGTCCGGCCAACCTGTTAACACATAATGTCCCGAGATGGACGCGCCTGAATTGCCGAACCCGCTGAATCGAGTCTTGGGTCCGCTCTGGCCGTAGATGCTCGAACTTGCCATGATAATGTCTGGTTTGATTTTCTTGAGTTCGTTGTAACCGAGCCCGAGTTTGTCTATTACGCCCGGCGTGAAGTTTTCCATAACGATGTCTGAAATCCTGACGATTTTCTTCGCTATTTCCACACCCTTTGGATGGCGGATATTCAGTGTAATACTCAATTTGCTGGTATTCGAATGGAGAAAAAACGCGCTGCGATCAGGGTGGATAATGTTATCTTTAAAAGGAGCGCTAAGCCGGCCAATGTCAGGGTGCTTTGTGGATTCTATCTTGATTACCTGTGCCCCGAAGTCTGCCAGATATTTTGTGGCCAGTGGACCGGCGCCCACCCAGCTAAAATCACACACCCGTATTCCCTCAAGGGGAGCCTTTTGTGCTGTCATATATATACCTCTCTCGTCAATGTCATATTATGCCGCTCTGTTTGAGCGAGGTCATCTTTTCTGTAGACAACCGGAGTTCTTTCACGTATATCTCGTTATTGTGTTCACCGATAAGCGGCGCTCGCGTTCTCACACGCACGTTGTCCTGGTTTGTCAGGTAGGGGAATCCCGGAAAGCTGATAGTCTCTTTGCTGTCTGCCACGGGCAGTTGCTTCCAGAATTCCCTCGCTACGAGTTGTTCGTCATCAGCTACATGGTTGATTCTGTTCAGGCGCGCCATCGGAATACCTCTCGCGATTGCCTCCCGCTCGAGCTCATCGAGTGTGAAATTCATGAAGAATTTTTCGATAACCTGTTCCCAGACATCCAAATTTTCCTGTGATATGGTGGACAGGTGCAGCGAGCCCCAGTCGACATCTTTCAGTACATCTGCCTGATTGAGCTCCGACATCCATTTGACAAGTGCGTTCATCTGTTTTGCACCTGTGACGCCGCCGGTGAGGAGCCATGTGATGTAACCATCTTTGCAGTGCCAGAGCTGGAGTCCCTTCGCGGCAGCTCTCGGAAATCTGTTACCGGCCCTCTTTACGAGTTCATGAAGAAATTCCCAGCGTGCAGGTTCCCAGTAATTGCCTCGTACGGTAGCTTCGTAGAGGGACACGTCTACGAGCTGTCCTTCTCCCGATGCATTGAGATGGCGAAGTGCGATCAGAGTACCGACGACGGCGTGTATGGAGCCAAGCAGGTAGGTCTGATCAAGACACATGCGAATCGGGGCCCTGTCAGCATAACCTGTAATGCTCATGAGGCCGCTCATAGCCAGGATGGCAATGTCAGAAGCCTTTCTATCTTTGAAGGGACCTGTCTGGCCGAACGGCGTTATAGACGTCATGATAAGCCCCGGTCGTGAACCACTCAACGTATTGTATCCGAGCCCAAACTTCTCCATGTGACCCGGGGCGAAAGACTCTATGATTATATGTGCGGTGTCACATAGACTGCGGAATAGTCCCTGACCTTCGGTTGTCTCAATATCGAGCGTAATACCTCTCTTGTTCGCGTTGTACGCCCACCAGTGGAGACTGTCTTCAGGTCTTTCAGAGTTTTTGAAAAACGGCCCTATTCTTCTGGACCGGTCGCCGCCCGGTTTTTCTATTTTGATTACATCGGCCCCAAGATCACCGAGTATCTTGCCGGCAGCAGACCCTTTCTCATCGGTAAGATCTAATACCCTATATGCTTTTAACATGTTCTTTACCCCGCTTGATTGTATCACTTTTATTTTTTGTGCCAATTAGACCGAGCAGATGTTTCCTGACTTTGCCTAATGACCGGGACAGCACCATCATCTCTTCTTCGGTAAGACATGACGTCACTGCCTCAGCTGTCTCACCGCGATTCGGCAAGGTTGTTTCGATGAGTTTTACTCCTTTTTTTGTTATAGCTATGTTTTTTGCACGATGATCCGTTTTGATCGCCTTTTTTGTAACCAGGCCTTCCTCAATGAGGTTGTTAATTACCCTGGTTGTACTGTATTTTGAACGAAGCACTTTTCTACTGATCTCGGTCAACGTGAGATGCCCAGCATGCGTGACGAGCACGTTGAGAATGCGGAACTGGGTGCGGCCCATATCTGACTGCCTCAGCCGGATTCTTGAAAATTCGATAACAACATCTGCCGCTGAAATAATCGCATACAAGGTACTGGCCTTCAGGTCTGCGGAAAGCGATACAATTTTGTCCGATAATTCTTTGACTTTGCCCGATCCATTGTGCCGTGAACCAGATTTTTTTGATTTATCTGCCGTCATCGATCTAGTTGCTGTTGCAACAACAATAATCACAAACCGGACCAATTGTCAACACAAATTGCACGGTTGAATCGCGAGAAAATCCTTGACTACAGCGTATCTCGTATAATAGTATACATTTACATTTCTTTGACCGAGGTCACCCGCAACCATGGATAAAGAACAAACAAATAATCCGAAGCAAGTGAATGATTCATCGGCAGGGAGCAAGGGAGCGGTTTTCAATATTCAGCGATATTCCATCCACGACGGGCCCGGCATCAGGACGACCGTTTTTCTGAAAGGCTGCCCGCTCGCGTGTTTGTGGTGTCAGAACCCGGAGTCACAACAGATGAAGCCGCAGATTTTCTACAATGCGGAACGCTGTGTGGGCTGCGGACGCTGTATTGCAGTCTGTCCTGTCAAAGCAATTGAGATGGCTGATACGAAAGTCAAAACGAATCGTGAAATATGCACAGCGTGCGGCACGTGTGTCGATGCATGTCCCGAAGAAGCGCGGGAACTCATGGGCAAGACGATGACTGTGGAAGAGGTTGTTGAGGAAGTGATGAAAGATGACATCTTCTATCAGAGGTCCGGTGGAGGTATTACTATCTCAGGAGGAGAACCGTTTGCGCAGCCCGCTTTTTCAGCCAATATTCTGAAAAAATGCAAGGAGCGGAACACGCATACGGCTATCGAAACGTGCGGTTACGCGCCATGGGACAGGGCTGAAAGAGTCCTTGATTATACGGATCTTGTGCTTTTTGATATGAAGCACATAGACTCAAAGGAACACATGCGATTAACGGGAGTGCCAAATGAGCTCATTCTCGAAAATGCGCGAAGAATATGGCATGAACGACATATACCCATGTGGATCAGGGTTCCGGTGGTACCGGGATACAACGATTCTCCCGAGCATATAGAGGCTCTTGCCACGTTTGTCGTAAATGAGTTGAGCCCTTTTTTGCAGCTGCATTTGCTCCCCTACCACAGGCTGGGAGAATCAAAAGTGCAGCAGTTGGAACAGTCCGGAACCGGTCTTGTTACTGATCCGCCGGATGAAAGTCACATGGAATCGCTGAAGCAAATTGTCGAAGGCAAAGGACTGAGGAAAGTGTTCATTGGCGGATGATTGAATATTCTTCATCGGACTTGTGCTATCATAAAGGGTAATAACTTGGGTAATAACTGAGGAGGTCAATGGATGGGAGCGTTTGAAAAAGTGATTCATAAGATCGGTAACTGGGGAACAGTGCTTGGAGCTGTCTTCATGCTTGCGATTGCTCTTCTGGTCACGTTCACAGTCATGGGTCGCGCAGTACATATAGCCTTTCCGGGAACGTTCGATCTGGTGGAAACGATGATGGTGGTCTGCATAGCCTTTGCGTTGGTGTTTGGCCAATTACAGGACCGCCACCTGAGGACGGAACTGGCCCTTGAGCGGATTAAAGGCCGGTGGAAATCTGCCCTTGAGACGTTCCTATCGATACTGAATCTTGCTTATTGGGTGGTGCTCCTGTATACGGGTGCCCAATTGGGTTATGAAAGATATCTCGGACAGGAAACGACCGAACTTCTCGAAGTGCCCGTCACTCCGTTCAGGGCGGTATGGATTTTCGCATTGATTCTAATGGTCGTACTGCTTGCTATGAAACTCGTTCAACATACTAAACAGCTGATTAAGGGAGGAGAAGCGAAATGACGCCTATTGAAATTGGAATTATCGGATTTCTCGTTCTCTTTGCCCTTCTCTTTTTGGGAATGCCCATAGGATTTTGTATGGGGCTTGTCGGCTTTCTCGGCATGATTTTCCTCTTCCCTCTACCGGCTGCCATGATCAAAATGGCAACAGTGCCATACGATCTAATGTCCAATTATGCCCTTGCTGTGCTTCCACTGTTTCTTCTTATGGCTAATATTATTCTCTCCGCTAAGTTTGGAGAAGACCTCTTTAAAGTGGCGGCGAAATGGCTCGGCCATTTTAGAGGAGGTCTCGCAATGGCAACTATTGTTGCCGCCTCGGGGTTTGCTGCGTGCACAGGTTCAGCCCTTGCCACATCAGCAACTATGGCGCTTGTAGCACGGCCTGAAATGTTAAAACGTGGATACGATAACGTATTTGCAACGGGAGCTGTCTGCGCCGGAGGAACGATAGGTATGCTGCTTCCCCCTTCGGGCACATTTATCATGTACGGTATCCTGACTGAGAACTCTATCGGGACCCTCTTTATCGCCGCTATTATCCCGGCCATTCTGACGGCCATTTCTTATCTTGTAACGATCTATCTGAAGTGTCTCTTCAATCCTGCCCTCGGTCCTAAATCGGAAAAAACCAGCTGGAAAGAAAAGATTGTCTCTCTGAAAGACTGCTGGGAGATTATATTCCTGGCACTGTTCGTCTTCGGCGGAATGGTGATAGGATGGTTTACCGCGACAGAAGCCGGTGCCGTTGGGGCAGTAGGAGCTATCGTACTGGGACTCATCCGGAGAAGACTCAACTATGCGCGGTTCGTTGAAGCCTTTACGACGACCATGAAAACGACAGGTCTCATCTACGGCATATGTATCGGTGCTTTCATATTCAACTACTTCTGTGCAAAGTCAACGCTGCCGCAGGTTGTTGGCGCCTGGGCCGGCGGGTTACCGGTGCCGTCATGGGTGATCGTGTGTGTAATAACGATCATATATATCATTATGGGAGCGCTCATGGACGAGCCGTCAATCCAGGTGCTCACAATTCCTATCTTCTATCCGCTCCTTATAAATGTCCTCGGCTACGATCCCATCTGGTTTGGGGTTATTCAGGTCCGTCTTCTGGAGATAGGTCTTATAGCCCCGCCCGTTGGAATGGTATGTTTCGTTGTGGCGGGTATGCTGAAGGATGAAATAAGTCTCCAGCAGGTCTACAAGGGTGTCATGCCTTTTATTTACATGGAATTGATTACTATGCCACTTTTCCTGTTCATCCCTTCCCTTACGCTATGGTTGCCAAGCATAATGAAATAACGGAGGTTTCGAATAAAGAGGAAACTGGCATGCGCAACCGTAAATGGAGTCCTGGTATAACGTTAGTCCGGAGGGCGTGAATGGAAAATGGCGTATCTGAAACAAGCGCGACAAAAGTCAATCCAGGAAACGTTTTTCGCAGACCTCTGACGAGTCTGGTCACCGCCATGGGCCATTTCGGCAGCTGGCTCTTTGTCGCCGTTGCTGTTATGATTGCAATCGAAGTTGTCGCGCGGCCACTCGGCAAGTCACAGATCTGGATAGAAGAGACGGCGATGTTCACTACCATCGTAGCCGCTTTTTTCCTTTTTGCATATACCTATCTGCAAAAAGGGCACGTACGCGTGGACTTCATCAGCGCACATCTTTCACCAAGATCCGATTTTATCCTTGGCGTGTTTAATAACATTTATGCTCTGGTTTTTTGTGGCATTCTTGTTTGGACAGGTATAGACATGGTGAGGAGCTCCCATATGATGGAAGAAAGCTCCTCTGTTCTCCTGTTGCCTCTCTGGATTTTCCAGGCTTGCTTGCCGCTCTCTGCTTTTCTTATGTTTCTTGTGGCGATTAAATTTCTGAAAGACGATATCTTTATTCACAGGCACAAACCCGAGGTACAACTACCTCAAGGATCATCGGATCTTAACTTTTATATCCCGTCACTGATTTTTGCAGCAGGGATAGCCGCAGGGTGTTATCTGATCAAAGTCAACGTACCGTTGGGACTACTTGTCCTTTTTATCGCCACTCTGTTTAGCGGCATGCCGGTTTCTTTCGCCATGGGGCTTTTTGGGGTGGTCGGCCTCTATGTTCTTACCGGCAACTATAAGGCAGTGCTGAATGCTCCGGCCACCGGTTTCAGCGCAATGAACTCGCAGGTTGTAATCGCATTCCCGTTATTTTTTCTCTCGGGGACAATACTCAGTGCTGGTAAGCTCGGGCCACGCATATTTCACTTCGCGAATTCCCTCGTACGTCAGCTCCCCGGCGGCATTGGCGTTGCGTCCATTGTATTCTGCGGTATTTTTGCCGCCATGACGGGATCAAGCGTGGCGGTTGCGGCGGCAATCAGCTCTATTGCACTGCCTGAAATGCTCAAGAGAGGGTACAGCCGTACCACGACAATCGGGCTGCTTGCTGCAGGCGGTACTCTGGGAATCCTTTTCCCTCCGAGTGTTGGACTTATCATGTACTCCGCTTTGACCGGTGAATCGATTTCAAAAATGTTTATGGCAGCTGTGTTACCCGGGATTCTCCTCTGTTTGATGTTTATCGTTTATATCATGATTGTCGGTATGAGCGACAAGAACATAGAAAGAGACAGGAGAGCAAGCTTTGGGGAGATATTCAAAGCCTTTAAGGACGCGCTTGGCGGATTGATTGTTATTTTGATTATTATCGGAGGCATTTACTCCGGTTTTTTTACAGTGACAGAGGCGGGCGCAGTGGCTGTCCTCTACAGCATTTTTCTCACTGTTTTCTGGTACAAGACCATGACATTAAGAGAGTTAAGAGATTGCGTGTTGAAAGCGGCGAAGATGGGCGGAATGCTGAATTTGATTATTGTTGCGGCAAGCATTGCCGGTATTCTGATTACCATGTCGCGCGTAACTCAAGACCTCATTGTCTGGACGCAGATGATTGCTTTACCAGACTGGGCATTCATCGTATTCTGTATGGTTCTCATGATTGTCCTCGGAGGTCCGCTCGAAGCAGTCTCCATTATGCTCATATGCTGCCCCATACTGTACCCGATAATACGTTCTCTCGGCTATGATGGAGTCTGGTTTGGTGTGGCAATGGTGATCAACACCGAACTGGCAATTATCTCACCGCCGGAAGGAATGAATTTGTTTGTACTGCAGCAGATGTCAGGAGGTACATCCACTGAGGTGTGGAAGGCTGTATTGCCTTATCTTGCAATTATGGCGGCGTTTCTTGCCATCGTTCTGCTCTGGCCGCCGTTAACACTGTGGCTTCCGTCTGTCGTTAAATGATGGAGTGATCGACGTTAGCGATAAAGAAGCAAAAAACAAGGAGGTAGGGAAATGAAGAGGGTATTTGCAGTTGTAGTAATTGTTTCTTTTTTTTGTATTTTGGCTGGCATGAACTATGTATCCGCGGCTCCGGTAACGATGAAGTTCAGCTGTTCTATGCCCAAACATAATTTTATGACCAAACAGGTATTGATGTGGGCCGGGTATGTTGAAAGCTACTCCGGTGGTGAACTGAAGGTCGAGGTGTATGACTCTGCAACACTTTATAAAGACCCTGACCTGGCAAAAGCAATTGCAACCGGTGCTGTGGAAGGTGGTTTGCTGGCAAGCGTTTATGCGGGGCCAACCCTTGTTCCGGCTTTCAGAGTTTTTCAAATGCCTTTCCTGTTCCAGAACGTTGATGAAATGGCAAAAATTTATCATTCAAAAGTCGGCGACGGTTGGAAAGCGACAGCAGAGAAAAAAGGCGTTAAACTCATGGGTCTTATGGTCCACCCTTCACCTGAAGATCAGCTTATTGCCACGATAAAACCGGTGAAAGTCCCGCCTGACCTTAAGGGTATGGCAATCCGTGTCGCCGGTCCTGATGACGCAAAATTTGTGGCGAAATGGGGTGCAACGGGATCCATGATACCCGGTATGGACGTCTATCCGGCACTCCAGCGCGGCACTATTCAGGGCGCTATCGGTTCGGTCATGCTCCAGATCGATCTGAAAAGGTACGAAGTTGCCCCATATGCCATTTTTCTCCCCATGGCGGGCGCTCAAGCTTACTATGGCGTAAATAAGGAATTTTTTGATAAACTGAATCCAAAGCAGCAGAAGGCCCTCCTTGATGCAAGCGCGACAATGGAAAAGAAATCAAAAGAATTGACCATGAAAGAACTTGGTCTGGCAATGGCGGAGCTGAAGACGAAGATGAAAGGACTTTACACTCCGAATGCGAAGGAATTGGCACTGTGGAAGGCCGGAATGAAAGAAATGTGGCCTCAGCTCGTCGGCAATAACAAGGAACTCGAAGAAGCCCTCAAAGAAACACGGGCGATTCTGAAGAGATAGTCTTTTTGAACTTGTGACGAATAAGAGAAATTCTTCCGGCCTGTAAACCAAATGGTTTACAGGCCGGAGTTCGTTTTGTGATGATGAGACCAAATTCCCGAAAGCCTTCTCATATCACCAGATGCCCCAATGCCATTTCCGGATTGAAAAACAGGCAGTTTCCTGCTCAAGCAGGAGTCAAGACGTCCTAGAGGTCTCCAAGGACGCATGTCATCCCTGTTTTACTTGACTCACGTCGCAAAGCCTCGTATAATATAAACGTATACATTTATACACTTGTATAACAGAGGTTCACAATGACTTTAGCGGACATCAGATTTCTCTTCCAGCTCAATGGATATCGATTACAGCCGACATACCATATGTACGAGATGTTGCGAAAAGGTCACGACTTGCGTCTTAACCATAACCGGAGGTCACCATGAACGAAAGAATACAAAGATTATCAAGCCGCTTGAAGGTGAAGGAATTTCCTATCTGTACAGAGAAGGTTCGTCTTGTTACGGATTCGATGAAACAGACGGAAGGGGAACCTACTATCGTGAGAAGAGCCAAGGCAACGGCCCATTTTCTGGACAACAGAACGATCTTTATTGAGGATGACGAACTCATTGTCGGAAACATCGCTCAGAAACCTATGGGCATGGAGGCCGGTACGACGGGACCTGCCTGGCCATCGGAGGATATGGAAGAGTTGAGAAAATCGGGTCTTGCGATCTCCAGTGAAGACGAGAAGCTGCTCCGGTCTCTTGACGACTTCTTTCTGAATAAAGGGAAGACGCTGGATGAAAGACAAGGCATGTTTTATGATGATGAGCGCATGTGGCCTTTCATCAGATCAGGCGTGCTGTGCCCCCCATGGATGAAGAAAAACGAAGGCCGTGGTCAGGGGAGCGCCGGATTCGGCTGGGGCCTGGGCCTGCAGTACACACTTATAGTAGTTGAATTTGAGAAGGCCCTGAATGAGGGACTTAACAAGATAGTGCGTGACGCGGAGGAAGAGCTGAGAAATCTTCGATTCTTCAGTGCCGATGATATTACAAAAGGATATTTTCTGCAATCAGTGATCATCGCCCTGCCTGCAATAGTCCGCATCGCAAAACGTTTCGGCGATCTTGCGACGGAACTAGCCGGGAAAGAAAAAGATCCAGAACGAAAGAAAGAACTCGAAACAATCGCTGAATCCTGCTACCGCGTGCCCGGTGAACCGGCGCGTACGTTCCGGGAAGCAATGCAGTCATTCTGGTTCATAAACCTGATGGTTCTCGGCGGGGCCTCTCCACTTGGCCGCGCAGATCAGTTCCTGTATCCTTTCTATAAAAAAGATAAAGAAGCGGGTCTGATTACGGACGAAGAGGTACTGGAATTATTGGAGTGCCTCCGCGTGAAAGTCATGCAGTACAATTTTGTCGGAGGCGGCAAGCTTCAGCGCGCGAAATGGTCAGGCATGGCAAGATGGAACAACCTGGTCATCGGCGGTGTGGACGAGAACGGAAATGACGCGACGAACGAGCTGAGCTATCTGATCCTTGATGCCGCAAAGAATGTGCAGACACCGCACCATACAATCACCATAAGGGTGCACGAGGGGACACCGGAGAAACTTCTCCTGAAAGGCCTTGACGTTGTAAAGACAGGTATGGGTATGCCGGCGTTCATTGGTGATCCTTCGTACATAGGCTATTTGACCGGTGAAGGAGTTCCGCTGAAAGATGCCAGGAATTATACATTGTCCGGTTGCCTTGACGTCAACCTTCCCGGCAAATCCCGGACGTCGGCCATTGGTATGTTCATTGTTCCTAAGGTCCTCGAGATGGCAATCCACAATGGTTTTGATCCAAGGCTCGGCATACAGATAGGGCCGAAAACAGGCGAGTTCGAGAGTTTCAAAACATACGATGAGTTTCTCAGTGCCTTCAAAACACAGCTCAAGTACTTCATGAGCCTTGCGGCGGAGGAACACAATATTCTCCTGAAGGCGCACACTGACCTCTTTCCGGATGTAGTTCACTCAGCGCTCATGCATGACGCAATAAAGGTCGGCAGGGATGCGCTTGACCGGGTGATGCCGTTTGAAAACGGGTCTGTTCTTAACCTGGTAGGGATGGTCAACGTGGCCGATTCTCTTGCAGCGGTGAAGAAGCTGGTCTTTGATGAAAAGAGGATCACGATGAAAGAACTGAAGACCGCTATGGATGCAAACTGGGAAGGTAATGGCAACAGCGAGATCAGGAAAATGTGTATCGACGCGCCTAAGTTCGGAAACGGCGATCCGTACGTTGACTCAATTGCTGCGGACATGTATAAGTTCTGGGCTGTGACTACCAAGTCTTTTCCGACCGCGTGGGGTGGCACAACCAAACCCACCGGCATTTCGATCACCGCACACGCACCCGGCGGAGCGCTCACCGGTGCAACACCGGACGGCAGACTTTCCGGGGAAACACTCGCGGATGGTACACTGTCACCCGCTCAGGGAAAGGACGTGAACGGGCCGACGGCAGTGCTCAGAAGCGCCATGGCAATAGATCAGATTCCATTTCAGGCAACACTCTTGAACATGAAATTCCATCCATCTGCTCTAAAGACAGAAGAAGATATGAAGAAGCTTGCATCGCTCATGAAAACGTATTTCATGTCAGGCGGGAAACACGTGCAGTTTAATGTCGTAGATAAAGCGCTCCTGGTACAGGGCCAGCAAGAACCTGAGAAGCACCGTGACCTGATCGTCCGTGTTGCCGGCTACAGCGCCTATTTCGTGGCACTTACAAAGCCGGTTCAGGATGAGATCATCATGCGGACCGAACATCAGCAGTCGGCATAATCCGTAATAAGGCAGGGCAAGTGTAGCTTTTATTTTTGAGATTACGTTCGGATCTTTCAGGGGGCCAGGTATGGCTTTACAACTGAAACACAGTGTTACAAACCAATTGTGTGAATCTAACGATTCCAGTGGGTAGTTCCGAATAGCATACCGGCTTCACAAATCCATGTTCTTAGAAGTGAATTTATGAAGCGCTCAACGACAGTAATTCCGTTCGAGAGTCAAATAGCCTTCCGGTGATCAGTGCCGGAAGGCTATTTCTTTTTTAGCGGTTCAAAAGCTCATTGAAACATTAAAATGATTCAAAAATAATAGCTCAGCTTTACCAGACTTCCGGGAAGGCCATGTTCGTATATATGTCTTCCAGTCTGCTCTTGTGTCCCCTCTCCATGGAGGCCAGTTCCCGAAATGTATTTTTCTGGCCTTCATCGGAGCTTACGTTAGCGAGCTGCGTGTACATCTGCATCGCCTCCAATTCCTTCTTAATCGCAAGTACAATACCGTCCACCGGCTTCATATCTGCGCTAAAAGGCGGAGTATTCACGTTATCCGTCACTTTGTAGTCCTTGGAGTCGGCAAAGTGGAACTTCTCGGGGGCCTTTTTCATGAATCCTTCAAGTGTAATCTTGTGCTTTGACTCTTCGCCTGCTAAATCCAGGAACAGGTCTTTGATGCTTTTGTCGGAGGCTTTCTCAGCCACTGAAGTATAGTATGTATGTGCCTCTATTTCATTGTTTATGGCCTTTGAAATGATCTGTTTAAATTCTTCCTGATTCATAGTGTCGTCTCCTTTACATTAGTTGATTAACGTTGCACCATCTTGTATTTGAAGAATAGTATACCTATGAAGATATAGCATGGCGGAAGTTCATTGTCAAAATGACAGACGGTTTTCTTTATGCCGTTTCCGTCCTGGTTGGCATTCTCTCAAGCTTCTTCTCCTGGCGGGCGGCAGGACTGATTCCATAATGCCCCAGTCACACAGATCAGCAGAACTGCAATAGTGACCAGTACACAGTTCTTTGACAAAATAACAGCTTAATAAAATGCCGAATCGTTCGATAATATTGATACTCTCAAGAATGTACACTTACTGGGAAAGGAGCTTGGATGAAAGCATTTCTGGTGAATATGAGCATATCGAGAAGGATACTCTCGATTAGCGTGATTACGATTGTCCTTATGTCATGCGGCTTCATAGCAGCCCTGTTTTCGAATACCCTTCACTTACCGATCTTAATTTTTGCATTGGCCATCAGCCTGTCTTTACTTGCCGCCCATCTGATAACCAAATCAATATCAATTCCTATGGATGGCATAGCGAATGTTTTTGAAAGCATGTCCGGAGGTGATCTCACAAAACGTGTGGATACGTCAGGCAAGGACGAACTGGCAAATATGAGCAGGCAGTTTAATGGATTTGCCGATAAGCTGTGGAAAGCTTTTATGCAGTTCTCGAAAAGCAGCATTGTGGCGTCGAATACAGCATCAACGCTTGATACAGCATCGAAGCTTATGTCCTCAGATATGGAAGCCGCTGTCGTACAGGTAAACTCAGTAGCAACTGCCAGTGAGGAGATGTCTACCACATCCTCAGAAATAGCACAGAACTGTGTTGCTGCCGCGAAAAGTTCAGAACAGGCAAATCGCGCGGCCATGGCAGGGGGCTTAATAATCACTGAGACGGTAAATGTTATGGAGCGGGTCAATAAGATCGTAAAAGCCTCCGCACATGCCGTGGAGAGCCTTGGTGAAAGATCTGATCAGATAGGAGAGGTTATAAGCCTGATCAACGACATTGCGGATCAGACGAACCTGCTGGCATTAAACGCCGCTATAGAAGCGGCGCGTGCCGGAGAACAGGGACGGGGATTCGCTGTAGTTGCCGATGAGGTTAGAAAGCTGGCGGAAAGGACGACTGAAGCGACGCAACAAATCGGCGGGACAATAAATGCAATGCAGAAAGACACCAAACAGGCTGTCCTTTCCATGGAGGAGGGCGTAAAAGAAGTGGAGCAGGGTACTCAGGATGCGAGAAAATCAGGTGATGCGCTGGAAGACATACTGCAGCAAATTGATGATCTTGCCCGAAAGATCAGCCAGATAGCCATAGCCTCTGAGCAGCAGACTGCGACTGCTAATGAAATGGCGCTCAGTATTCAACAAATTTCACATGTAATCGAAAATACAGCACAAAATGTCGGCGAAAATGCGAAGGCAGCGTCAAAGATGGCCGAACTTTCAGGCGATCTTAAGAAACTTGTGGGTCAGTTCAGGCTTGCTACTCCGACGGACGCCCAAAAGCTTGTCGAAAAAGCGCATGCATACGTCAATAATCACGGACAGGCAAAAGCCTTCGCGGTATTCGACGATCCAAAAGGAGAATTTGTCAAAGGCGAACTCTTCATATTTGCTCAGGACTTCAATGGACTTATTCTTGCTTATGGAGGAAATACGGCAATGGTTGGCCAGAATTTGTACGACTCCAAAGATGTAAATGGAAAGTATCTTGGAAGGGGCATGATTGACATCGCGAAACGTCAGGGCAGCGGCTGGTACGAGTACTCGTTTATGAATCCTCACACAAATACGATTATGCCGAAAGTTACGTATATCCAAAGAATCGACGATTACTATATCGCGTGCGGCGTATATCGATAACGCCTTTCTAACACAGCGCGGGCACTATTCATTTTGAGTCAATATTGTTCCCACCTTTTTTCACTGCTTTGTATTGTTGCCTTGGTGGTTATCTGCTTCCGCCCCTCCGACCGCCTGTGCTTTCTTGGCTTGGGGCGGTAATTCTGAGAAGCCGGAGGAACCCTGGTTTTTTCTATACTCTTGACCCGGAAGAGTACTGGTCGTCTTCTTCGTCAAGATCGTAGTGCAGATCAGCACCTTCAGGAGCGCAATAGTCGCCCTGATTAAATTGTGTGAGATTTGCCTCATGTTCCAGTGCCAGGGCTCTCGCATGTTTTCTTCTGAAATAATACTGTGTCGCCAGGACTGCCACACCGCCCCCGACTATACCCCCCAGCACAAATGACATAGCCAGCGAATTCTTATCTTCTCGCATCTATTAGCTCCTTCTTACAACCCTATAAAACTGTAATATCAAGTGAAGAAAAAATCAAGCCATGATTTGCCTTTTCCCTTCTGGATTCACGTTGGGGCATAAGAGAACAACGCGAAATTTTCAGCACCTCATGCATGCCTGAATTGAATACGCTGCACATACTTTATAAGTAGTTCATTTGTAAATCTGTGTTTGTG
>CAYYLU010000024.1:0-27610 GCA_964472475.1 uncultured Syntrophus sp.
CTCAATCGTCAGTTTGGCGATAATCATAGAGTGACAATGAATAGAAAACGGTTAGTGTGCGTAATTGTCCTGATCGCCCTGGTGATAATCAATCTTTGCAGCTGCAGGAGAGGACCTGAAGAAGAAACGATCAGAAACATTATCACCAGGATACAGGAGGCCGCAGAAGAGAAGGATACCTCAAAAATCATGAAAAATGTTTCGGACACTTACAACGATACTCAAGGAATGACACATGAAAGTCTTAAAAGGCTGTTGAGAGGCTATTTCCTCGTATACCCGAAGATATCCGTCTATGTCAATTATCTTAAGGTAAGTGTGATAGAAGCATCAGCTTCAGCCACCTTTCAGGCAATGTTGACCAGCGGACAGAAGAAGGGTTCTCTGACAGACGCAATTCCGCAGTCTCTGGGCGTGTACCGGTTTGATGTCTCTCTTGCTAAGGAATCAGGAAACTGGAAAATCGTTTCCGCTGAATGGAGACCCGTATACTCAGGCAGCGAAGGCGGTGAATAACAATGAGCGTGTGCATGTCTTACTGCGGCGAAGTGTTCCGTATTAAATTTTTCGGTTGACAGGCTTTTCCGCGCATCGTACTATTTCCACAAACAAAACTGACGTGTCTTGTGAGAGATAAGGCTTGTACCTGAAAGGTTTGTGTACAGTACTCGTTCTTCTTGTGTGCAGTTCCGTGTTGCTCCCCGGGTGCTCGCACAGGCTTGGCCCGGCTGGACGGGTGTATACGGAAGCATCGGCGGGCGGGGGTTCCGGGGTCTATGTGGGCAACGGCTATATGTTGACAAACTGGCATGTGGCGGAAAATATTCCCGAAAAGGCCAACTTGTTTTCCATGTCATCCAACGATTATTTTGCTACGACCGTCGTTATACCTATTGAAAAAGTGCTGTTCAGCACGAAAGAGATAGAATTGGCGCTGGTTCGCTTGATCAGACCTGTTGAAGATTCTCACATTTTTTCAAAAGTCTGCCTGTCGCGAACACCTGTAAGAAACGGTGAACACCTCACGATCGTAAGCTCACCACACGGGTATTTTCCTCCGGAAAGGGTAACGGTCACGGTAACTGATGACCGGCCCCGTTTGCGTCCGGACTCTGACAAAACCAGTGATGCTGCAAGAAAAGTAATTACCATTGTAGCACTCACCCCCGAACACGAGACGC
Organism: uncultured Syntrophus sp.; assembly: GCA_964472475.1. Lineage (GTDB taxonomy): Bacteria > Desulfobacterota > Syntrophorhabdia > Syntrophorhabdales > Syntrophorhabdaceae > PNOF01. The sequence goes on from CAYYLU010000024.1 coordinate 1,182, forward strand.
AGTTGGTCGCACCCGGTTCATCGGGAGGCGCCGTCTTGAACCAGAAAGGAGAGCTGGTAGGTCTGGTATGGGGCGCAAACTTGCTGAAAAGTGGAGATGTAGAAGCGTGGATCACACCGGTGTCGGAATGGTGGGGACAGCTGGAAAGGAAAGCTGATATGTCGGATAGAGAAAGGCAGGTCATGCTCAATATCTTCTGTGAATGAAGAGATGGCTTTCCCGCTATTGTAAATGAAACTATTTCTGAATAACTACTGAGGAGGCATAATGCATCTGAAAGGAAGAATTTCATACGTGTCGGGAAAATTACTATTTGCCGCCGCAACAGTCTTTTTCATGGTTTCATGTTCCACCACTACTCAGATGTATTCGGGACCAGCGCGTCCGGCGAGCGAAACCGCCCTCATTAGAGGGGTAGATAGATCTATTTCTATTGTAAGATGCGATGGGACTAAGGTTGCATCGAACGCGGCCTCTGTTCTGCCCGGCAACCATACAGTGGAAACAACCTTTCAAGATGATTTTGTATACATGAATGGTACCACCCTGCTCGGATGGAAAGCTGAACCGGGTCACACATATACAATTCATAACAAACAACATATGGATCGTCCAGGCATATGGGTATCCATGTTTATTATTGATCTGGCAACCGGCAAGGAGGTGTCGACCAGCTTATACAAGCCAGGTGAGGAAAGAGAAAGGTTGCAATTGATGGAGCAGAAAATCAAGGAAATGCCCAGTGATGGGTACCTGTGGCTAACAAAGAGTTACTATCTAATAAGACTGCAACGCCACAGCGAAGCAATGCAAGCCCTGGATACGGCGATCAATCTTCAACCGGACAATGTCGATGCATGGAGCCTGAAAAGCTTGGCGCTTTTCCAGCAGGCACAATACGAAGGTTCCCTAACGGCGATCAATAAGGCAATTCAACTTCAAAATCGTGAATCAGATAAGAAAGCACGGGAAGAAATACTGAAGAAGATTGAGGAGAATAAGAAGAGAAGCGAAACAGCGACTCCGTAGTGGGACATCAGCCGGTATAGATTACAACCCGCGTGTCAACTCCACATGCCGGTTTGGTCTTTAGGCCGCTGATCTTGCACGCTGGTAGGCGGAAGCGTGGATGTGACATAGGGAAACATCAGCTCGACAGGCGGAACTTATTTATTATTGAGCAGAAAGGATGAAGCACTTCAAATACTCCCCTTCAGTGAACGGGAGTGATTGCGGATGGTCGATGCCATGGGTCTGCGATTCAAGAATCTTCAGGTTTCTTTTCGCCCTGCCACCTGCTTCAGAGAGTATGAACCGGAACTCTTCCAGTGAAAGATGATTCGAGCACGAGCATGACAGGAGAATGCCATCTTCATTGAGCATTCTTAAGGCAGCCTCATTAATGCCCCGATACCCCATCATGCCTTCTTTTTTCTTTCTCCGGTCTTTTATGAAAGCTGGAGGATCAAGCACGATAGCATCGAATCGGTCCTGACTGTCCCTAAGATACGACTTTACATCTTGGCAGACAAAACGGCATTGACTCTGATCAAAACCGTTGATTCTCACGTTCTCACGCGCAAGCGACAGGGCAGGCTCGGAACTGTCAATGCTGGTCACTTTGCGCGCCCCTCCTGCAAGAGCATATACGGAGAATCCACCGGTGTAGGAAAAACAATTTAATACGGATACGTCTTTTGCATACTTTTGAAATGACTTTCTCTTGTCCCGCTGATCGAGAAAGAAACCCGTTTTCTGTCCGCCCTTCACGTCTACCAGAAATTTGAGTCCGTTTTCGTGAATTGTGATCAAATCAGGGACATCTCCGCTCAAAACCCCCTGAGCACTGTCAAGATGATCAAATCGCCTTGCTGCGATATCTGATCTCTCGTAAATCCCTTTCGGGCTGAGTACTTTGTGAAGAGCATCGACAATCAGTTCTTTCCAAACTTCGATACCGGCCGTATGAAACTGCACAACGAGATATTCGGCGTATTTATCGACAATAAGTCCCGGCAGCAGATCGTTTTCGCCGTTGATCACCCGAAATGCATCGGTATCCTCATTTTCCACATATTTCTTTCTCGTTTCGTATGCCCTGCTGATTCTTCTGCTAAAAAATGATTCATCGATCTGCTCGGTCTTGTCATACCCCCAGATACGAATGGTTATTTGTGAATACGTATTGAAATATCCCGCTGCCAGAAATTCACCCTTTTCAGTCTTCAGGTGCACAGGCTCACCGGGTTTAATACCTTCCGGAATTTTCGTAAGCGCCTGCGAGAAGACCCACGGATGAAAACCCGTAATCGGACCTATGCGATTTTGCTTCACCATCAGTTCTATCATGGGCAATATCATAACCCGAATAAGGTCGAGGTACAAGGAATCATTGAATAACGGGTTAAAGGCACGAGGATAAAGGTGAAAGGCTGTGTGGGTGTGGGGTGTAAGCGTCGTTGAGACATGAAGTCATGGAGTCGTTGGGTCACTGAGTTGCTCTTTCCAGGCGAGCGTGTTTAGTGTTTGGTGTTTGGTGGGTGTTCTCAGTTTCTCCGGTTCCCCCTCTCCAGTTCATCCCATAGCATCGTTCGTCCAAGCACAGCGGTCGGCTCTCGTGTCAGAGATAGGGTGTGAAGGTGTTTAGCCGTCTCTCCCCGTCTCCGTTTCTCCCTCTCTCCGAACTCCGGACTAATTGACTCCGAACGCCTTTATCTTCATTTTTCCCTCACTGGCCCTTGACCTAATGGCATTACAATGAGAATATTATAGTAATGAGCAGACTTAAAGAGCTGAATACTCCCGTTTTCTGGGTGGAAGGCCATCCGGGAAAGCTTGTTCGTGAGAAGTGGACAATTGAGGTCAGTGGTGCGTGTGCCAACCCGAAGACATTCTCCTGGGACGAGCTGCAAACATTAGACAAGGGGGTCGTTGACGCACGTCTGACAAGCGTGACCAGATTTTCCGTAAGGGGTAAATGGGGCGGATTGGCACTTTCCAAGATACTCGCTGTTGTCAAGCCTGTTCCCTCGGCACAGTACGTACGCTTCTGGTCACTGAGAAAGATGTATGACACTTCCATTCACATTGAAATGGCACAAAGAGAAAAAGTCATGCTCGCCTACGAATTCGATGGCGAGTTGTTGGAAGAAGATTACGGAGGGCCGGTGAGGCTCTTCTGTCCTTACCTGTGGGGATACAAGTCGGCCAAGAGCGTCGTCAAAATAGAGCTGATGGATCATTACATATCAGGTTTCTGGGAAAAAAGGGGATATACGGACGAGGCATTAATCACTGCGGGAAAAGTACGTGATATGAACGAAGGCGGGAGAATCAGGTCCATACCCGATGGAGAGGTTGTCTCTTTTCTTGACGATTGACAACGTTAGTGAATATCTGGCAAGATAGCTAATGGCGTTCAGGCCTTTCGGGTTTCCGACTGGTATGCAGAAACAATAAAAGGAGCCAATTATGAGCAAAGCAACATCAGTTTCAGACGGGGATTTCAAGAAAGAAGTGCTCGAAACAAATACGCCTGTACTTGTGGACTTCTGGGCCACCTGGTGCGGGCCTTGTCAAGCGATGGGTCCCATTATTGATTCCGTAGCCGGCGAGACTGAGGGAAAGATCAAAGTATTCAAAATGAACGTCGATGAAAACCCCTTGACGCCTGCACAATACGGCGTAAGAGGGATACCCACTCTAATCTTGTTCAACAAAGGTGAAATTGTCGACAGAATAGTAGGAGCGCAGCCAAAAGGCGCAGTAGACGCTTTGTTGAAAAAGGTTGGAGGTTCTGCAGGCGCCTGATAGAAAAACCTATCAGTTCTTTGGTTGTACCGTGATATGTGCTTTGCTGTTCTTTTCTGACTGTACTAGGACTTTGTCTTCATTCACGTAGTAGATTATAGTATCTCCGGACAGCTTATCTTTTCCCTGATAGACCACAACATTACCTTTTAGAGTGATCTCACCTTTCGCGTTCTCGAATGTGGCCTCACGACAGGTGGCTGTGCGGTCCTGTTTTACGATCTTCACATTCCCTTTTGCCACGGCCTTTTCTATCTCATTAGTACTTTCGTTCATGTACGCTTCCATACTGTCGGAAAAGATAAACAGGTCCTCCTGCTTCGCTATCACACTTCCCTTGAACAGAACGTATTTTTCTTTGTCGAATCCCTCCATAGAATCCGACACAATATCTACCGGTTTTTTCTTGTCAAAGAATCCAAGTCCGGAGTTCTTGGAACCATTTTTCTTTGAGGCATCCTGACTATCTTTAGCGGCCGTCTGTGCCGTGTTCTGGTCCCGGACTGCAGGAGCAACGGGCTTTTCCTGCTTCTGGGGTGATACCACAGGTTGAATAATGACCTGCTGCGTTTGTTGTTCGGCTTTAGCCGTTTGAACAGGAGGTCTCAACTCGATGTCTCGTGGTTTATATTCCTCATAAAGGGGAACCGCCGCAGCAGGTTTCGGAGCATCAACAGGAGGTCTTGATATGGTATTTTTCGTGTTCGTCGGAGTCGTTTTCACGGCCTCCTTTGCTTTTGTCTCGGGAACTGCCGGCTTTGCTGTCTGCAGAGTTCTTCTTTCCCGTATGGTAGTGCGGGAATACAAGCTCCTGGGGAATTCAGTCTGAAGTTTGTTTGAATAGAAATCGCTCTTGTCCTGGTTACCCAATTCCCTGTACGATAGGGAGAGATAGAGCAGGGCCTTATCGCGTCCCTTTGCCTGCGGGTATTTTGAAAGAAAATACTCGAGACGGATGATACAGGCGTTATACTGAGAACTTCGGTAGTAGAATTCACCGACGTACAGTTCCCGTGCCGCAAGTCTTTCAATCATATTCGCGAGCCGGGCCTCGGATTCCTTTGCGTACGGGCTATTCGGATATCTGTTTTTCAGATACGTAAGCCGCTCTATTCCTTTAAGCGTAAACGCCTGATCTCTGTCAATCGTCAGAGACTCTTTTTCATAACACTCACCAAGCCTTGATAGAACATAGGGAACATTTTCGTCTTCCGGGTGCGATCTGAAGAAATCTTCGTATGCGTTCGTAGCCATAAGGTATTCTTTCTGAGCAAGGTAGGTATCTCCTAGCTTCACCGCCGCTACAATTGCAAGTGAATCAAACGGATGGTTCTCGCGAAGGATGTTAAATTTCTCGATTGCCCTGGTGTACTTCTTTGCTTTAAGGAAATTGACCCCGTCTACATAAAGATTGCCTGCACTGTCAATTCTCTTCGGCTCATTCGAGCTACAAGAAGCCAGCAGCAAAAGCATGATTACAATTACAGTGAGTTTTCGCATGTGCAGTAGTATAACAGAAGGAAATGATTTATGCTAATCTTAAATCAGAAATGAGGGAGACTATACAGCAGGGCCTTTTCTACTATGAAATAAGTTTGGATGAAAAAGGCCTCGATCATCTTTGTTTTTACATTGCCGAACTTGTCAAATGGAATGCTAAAGTCAATCTTACCGGGATCAAAGACGCCCGGCGTGTCATTCAGGAACTTTTGTTTGATTCTTTGTTTCTCAGCAAATGCGTGGCCGGCGAGCACATAATCATTGATCTTGGGTCGGGGTCGGGAATCCTGGGTATCCCGCTGACCATACTGAACAGAGAGAACATCATATACTCCATCGATAAAAGTCTCCGCAAAATACAGTTTCAACGACACATCAAGAGGATGGTGGGTCTGCACCGTTTCACAGCGTTCCATGGACGCGCGGAGGACGTAGAGCCGCTCGACGCAGATTATCTGGTGGCAAAGGCATTCGGCGGTTCGAGAGAGATCCTTGATATCGGGACCAGACATGTTAAGAAGAACGGCCACGTCTTTTTGCTCAAAGGCAAAAATGAGCAGCCCGTCACGCACACTGAATTTTCATTAGAGAATTCAGTGTCCTACACGCTGCCTTCCCAGAACAGGTCATACACGCTTTTGAGGTACAAAAAAGTTTCATCATAGTTGCGTTTTGTGGTATGGTACTAGTTCGTCATGGTAATTTCCATCGCAAATCAGAAAGGTGGTGTCGGAAAGACGACCACAGCGGTAAACCTTTCGGCCTCAGTCGCGGTCTCCGAAAAAAAGACCCTGATCATCGATATGGATGCGCAGTCAAATACAACATCAGGCTTCGGCATCTCACATAACACAGCATACGATCACATCTATCATGTAATGATCGGTGAACGTGATATCAAGGACGTCATTCAGCACACTCAGGTGCCTTATCTCGACATAATTCCGGCACATCCCGACCTGATAGGGGTGGAAGTGGAACTCTACGACACTCAGGAAAGAGAATTCAAGTTGAGAAAGGCGCTTGAGGGCCTCGGAGATATGTACGAGTATATATTCATTGACTGCCCCCCGTCTCTCGGCCTGCTGACCATCAATTCCCTGGCTGCTTCAGATTATGTTGTTATACCTCTCCAGTGCGAGTATTTTGCGCTTGAGGGGCTGGCAATGCTGCTCAAAACCATATCGATTCTGCAGAGAAAATTGAATCCCGGTCTCCAGGTTCTCGGGATTCTCCTCACCATGTTCGATCGGAGAAATAATCTTTCGTTCAGAGTATGGGAAGAAGTAAATAAATGTTTCAGCGATACCGTTTTCAAAACGGTCATACCAAGAAATGTGAAATTGAGCGAATCTCCAAGCCACGGGAAACCGGCGCTGTTGTATGATATAAGCTCAAAGGGAGCAGAAAGTTACCTTCAACTTGCTGCCGAAATTTTTGAGAAGAGGAATGGAAATTGAAAATCGATCCGCTTGGAAGAGGATTATCGGCAATATTGCAGGATGAAGAGAAGGCCTCGAGCAAACTCATCCCCATCGACAGGATCAAACCGAATAAATCACAACCGCGAACAAAGTTCGAGGACAAATCTATCGAAGAACTTGCAGCTTCAATAAAAGGAAAAGGGCTTCTCCAACCCATTATCATCAGAAGAAAAGACAAGGCCTACGAAATCATTGCCGGAGAAAGGCGATACAGGGCTGCAGTTCTGGCCGGTCTTAAGGAAGTGCCTGCTATTATCAAGGATGTCAACGAGCAGGAGGCACTCGAAATAGCACTTATCGAGAACCTTCAGCGCGAAGACCTTAACCCTCTTGAAATCGCCGTCGTTTACAGCCGCTTTGTCGAAGATTTCAGTTATACCCATGAAGAGCTCGCCAGGAAAATGGGTATTGACAGGAGTTCGGTAACAAACTTTATACGTCTGCTCAAGCTCCCGCAGTGGATAAAAGAACTGATCACAAACGGCAAATTGACCCAGGGACACGCGCGGGCATTACTCTCATTAAAGAATGAGAAAGAACAGAAAAGATTCGTAGACAAGATCGTGAAAGAAGGAACATCGGTACGGGAAATCGAACGGCAGACCCGAAAGAAAAGTATTCCGGGAAGCTCAGCTTTCAGCGGCACCGAGGACGTGCTGCAGAAAGCCCTCCAGACGAAGGTAAACATAACTTTCAGAAGAAATAAAGGTAAGATTATCGTGGAATTCTATTCAAAAGATGATCTCGAAAGAATAGTTGAACGCATAGCAGAAAATTAATTGAACAAATAAATTGACGTTTAAAAGCTTTTTATGGTAGATACGTACCAGCAGCTATGTGAAATAATTCTTTAATGCATTTCACGGAGATTCCCGATGATTGACTTCAATATAACACTCGTATATCAGTTCCTTAACCTTTTAATTTTATTAGTTCTTCTTAATTTCTTATTATTCAGACCCCTTCTTGGGGCGATAAAGAAACGCCAGAACACTATCCAGTCACTAACAGAAGGAGTGGATGGCACGAGAAAGCAGACGCAGGACTATGAAAAGCATTATGCCGATGTAACAAACGAGAAAAAAAGACCTATTCTCGAAAACAAAGATAATATGATCGCCGAGGCAAATGCCAGCGCCGCAAAAACCATTGAAAAAGCACGCTTGGAACTGGCCGAGGAGCTTGAGAGCTTGAAGGCAACCATTGAGTCCGAAGGAAAAAAGGTTTACGAGACTCTCGGGGCGGATGTTGACAGACTCTCACGCGGGGCCGCAGAAAAAATACTACAAAGGAGTCTGTAATGTCTCATGTGCCTCCTCTTGTTTGGCAAATAATCAACTTCTTAATACTTGCAGCAATTCTTTACAAATTCCTCAATAAGCCGCTAAAAGCCTATCTCGTCAACCGTCACAACGCTGTAAAAGAGAAACTCGAAGCAACAAGCCGGTTGCTTGCGGAGGCAGAGACGTTAAAGCGCACGTACGAGGAGAAGCTTGCCGGACTTGATCAGGAAATTGCCGCTTTCAAGAATACCATCATGGCAGAAGCTGAACAGGAAAAAGTGAAAATACTGTCTGAAGCCGCGCAGTTTACTGCAAAGATAAAAGAACAGGCGCGTATGACGTATGAGCAGGAGATGAAAGAGATCAAGAGCAGGATCAAAGAAGACGTCGCGCAGCTGACGATACAGAATGCGGAAAAACTCATAGTCGAGAAGATAGGTAAAGCCGATCATGAGAAACTAGTGGAAGATTTCATTGTAAAACTGAGGAGTCTCAATTGATAAGCCAGTCTATTGCACGCAAATATGCAAAAGGGTTATTTAATGTCGGTGAGAAAAACGGCAAATACAGAGACTATTTACAGGAATTTGCAGCAGTTCTGGATGTGTTTGACTCACAGACACGACTGAAAAGGGCTGTCATGTTGCCGCTCATCGAAGTGGGAAAAAGAAAAGAACTGATGAGCGAAGTTGTTAGAATGCTGCAAACCTCAGCACCCGTCTCAGCTCTTTTTTTGATGCTTCTGGAGAACAACAGGATGTCATACCTTCCGCTGATCAAAGACGTTTATAGCGAATTGGTGGATGAAAAGGAAGGCAGGGTAAAAGGCAGCATCTGGTCAGCCTACCCGCTCGATGACGCTGCAAAAGCCAGAATCGAGAAAGAACTCGGCGCCAGGATGAAAAAAGAAGTACTCCTTACCTCGTATGAAGATAAATCGCTCATTGGCGGAATCAAAGTAATGATCAAAGGAACCATCATTGATGGCAGTGTTAAGCAGCAACTCGCATCCTTGAAAGAAAATATACTGAAGGAGTAATGTCTATGGAAATTAAGGCCGACGAAATAAGCAGGCTCATAGAGCAGAAGATATCCGGTTTTGAAAAAGAGGTGGATCTCCGGGAAACCGGAATAGTAATTTCCATTGGTGATGGTATCGCGAGGATCTATGGCCTTGAAAATGCCATGTCGGGCGAACTCCTCGATTTTCCCCATGGTATTACGGCAATGGCCCTGAACCTGGAAGAAGATAATATCGGAGCTGTCGTATTCGGCGAAGATTACAAGATCAAAGAAGGCGATCTTGTCAAGAGGACCGGCAGAATTGCGCAGGTACCCGTTGGCGAAGCCCTTGTCGGCAGGGTTGTCGATGGCCTTGGCGTTCCGATTGACGGGAAAGGCCCCATTGATACAAAGGAATTCAGAAATATAGAACAGATGGCGCCCGGCGTTGTTGTGAGACAGCCCGTGCGCGAGCCGCTTCAGACGGGTATCAAAGCTATCGATTCCATGATCCCCATCGGCAGAGGACAGAGAGAGCTTATCATCGGCGACCGCGGAACCGGGAAGACCGTTATCGCTATCGATACAATCATCAATCAGAAGGGAAATGACGTATTCTGTATTTACGTAGCAATCGGCCAGAAGAGATCGTCGGTAGCGCGAACAGTTGACCTGCTGACGCAGTACGGAGCTATGGAATACACGACCGTCGTCGCAGCTACTGCAAGCGATACGGCTCCTCTGCAGTACCTCGCACCGTTCTCCGGATGTTCGATGGGTGAGTACTTCATGAATTCGGGACGTCATGCTCTGATCGTTTATGATGATCTTTCAAAACATGCTGTGGCGTATCGTCAGTTATCTCTGCTCCTCAGACGGCCGCCTGCCCGTGAAGCCTATCCCGGAGATATTTTCTATCTGCATTCACGACTGCTGGAAAGGGCCGCTAAATGGGATGACGCACATGGCGCCGGCACCCTGACGGCTCTTCCTATCATCGAAACACAGGCCGGTGACGTATCGGCATATATTCCTACTAACGTTATCTCCATTACTGACGGCCAGATATATCTCGAACCCGAGCTATTCTACTCCGGCGTAAGACCCGCAATTAACGTCGGTCTTTCGGTATCAAGGGTCGGCGGTAACGCGCAGACAAAAGCAATGAAACAGGTTGCCGGCAGGCTTAGAATGGAACTTGCACAGTACAGAGAAATGGCAGCATTCGCCAAGTTCGGAAGCGATCTCGATAAAGCGACACAGGCGTTGCTCGCCCGTGGTTCAAGGCTTACCGAACTCTTAAAACAGGGCCAGTACGTACCAATCCCTGTTGAGAAACAGGTAGTCCTTCTATTCGCCGGAGCAAACGGGTTTATCGACACATATCCCGAAAGCGCTCTTAAGAAATATGAACAGGATTTAAACAAGTTCATGGAATCAAAGTATGCTGATGTACTGGCAGAGATTGCAAAGAAGAAGGCAATTGATGCTTCTATCGACGAGAGCCTTAAGAAAGCATTGAACGAATTCAAAGAACAATTTACTTACTAAGGATTCAGCATGGCTACTTTAAGGGACATTAAGAGAAAGATCGGCAGTATAAACAGCACTCAGACGATAACCAGGACTATGAAAATGGTGTCCGCCGCAAAATTAAGACGGGCACAGGAGGATCTGGAAAAGGTCAAGGACTACGCGATAAGAATCGAAGAATTAACAGGTCGCGTCATCAAGAATATGCCCGGAGATGCCCATCCTCTGATAGCTCCGCGGGAAAACATCAACAAAGTCCTGCTCGTAGCAATAGGTTCCGATAGAGGCCTTTGCGGGGCTTTCAATGTCAACATCGGTATCCATGTACAGAACTTCATTCAGCAGAACCGCGACAAGTATGAGGATATCGGCGTCTATGTCTTTGGCAGGAAAGTAAGGGATTACCTCCAGAGAAGAAAGGTTGAGATTATAAAGGACTGGACAGATATTAAAAGGATCGATCAGGAACTGGTCGACGTTGTCTCCGGGGAATTAATCGATTTATATCTGGAAGGCAGATACGACAAGATCTTCATCATCTACACCTATTTCAAGTCGGCAGTAAAACAGGAGATAGTATTTGATGATTTTGTACCCATAAAAACTCCTGAAGATATTGAGTACATCGATTATCTGGCTGAACCGGAAAGAATCAAGATAGTCGAGACACTCGTTCCTAAATACATCAGTACGAAACTGTATTACTCCCTGGTTGAATCGCAGACATCCGAACATGCGGCAAGAATGAGCGCAATGGAGAACGCGACCAGCAACTGCGGTGAGATGGTCAGATATCTTACCCTTGTCTACAACAAAAGAAGACAAGAAAGCATAACCAACGAAATGATGGATATCGTCGGTGGCGCAGAAGCTCTTAGAGGAACGTAAAAGGAGGAAGATAGATGGGCGTTGAAGTTAAAGGACAAATAGCGCAGGTAATCGGCACGGTAGTAGATTTCAGGTTTCCGCCTGATCAGCTTCCCCCGATCTATGGAGCAATATACGTAACGAACCCCACCATTAATGATAAAAAAGAGAATCTCATTCTTGAGGTTGCTCAGCACGTGGGAGACAGTACGGTCAGATGCATCGCCATGAACACAACCGACGGACTTCTCAGAGGCCAGGAAGCACTTTACAAAGGAACTCAGATCACGATTCCGGTTGGAAAGGAGATTCTCGGCCGGGTGTTGAATGTAATCGGCGAACCCGTGGACGGTGGTGGCGACGTTGCCACGAAGATGACATATCCCATCCATAGGCCCGCACCCACGCTTGTTATGCAGAACACGAAGATCGAGATTCTCGAAACGGGCGTTAAAGTTATTGACCTCCTCGAACCATATTCCAAGGGTGGAAAAGTCGGCTTGTTCGGCGGCGCAGGCGTTGGCAAAACAGTCGTTATCATGGAAATGATCCATAATATCGCCATGCACCACGGTGGAATCTCCGTGTTCGGCGGCGTTGGTGAGCGTACAAGAGAAGGAAACGATCTCTGGCTTGAAATGAAGGGTTCAGGCGTTCTCGACAAGACCGCACTTATCTATGGACAGATGACAGAAGTTCCGGGCGCGCGTGCGCGAATAGGTCTTACTGCACTCACGGCTGCAGAGTATTTCAGGGATGAAGAAGGCCAGGACGTGCTTCTCTTTATCGATAACATATTCAGATTCACGCAGGCCAATTCAGAGGTTTCGGCCCTTCTCGGACGTATGCCATCCGCTGTTGGCTATCAGCCGACTCTCGCAACTGACCTTGGAGAGCTCGAAGAACGGATCACCTCAACATTGAAAGGATCAATCACGTCAGTCCAGGCCATTTACGTACCAGCTGACGACTTGACTGACCCTGCTCCTGCAACAACATTTGCTCACCTTGATGCCACCACAGTTCTTTCGCGGCAGATTTCCGAGTTGGGTATCTATCCTGCCGTCGATCCTCTGGATTCCACAAGCCGCATCCTCGACCCGAACGTAGTTGGTGAAGAACACTATCAGGTTGCCCGGGACGTGCAGAAGATACTCCAGAAATATAAAGACCTCCAGGATATCATCGCAATCCTCGGCATGGACGAACTCTCCGAAGAAGATAAACTGACAGTAGCAAGGGCCCGTAAGATACAGAGATTCCTTTCACAGCCTTTCTTTGTTGCCGAGGTATTCACGGGCCAGCCGGGAAGATATGTTGCACTGAAAGACACCATAAAGGGCTTTAAAGAAATCGTCGAAGGCAAGTATGACGATCTGCCTGAACAGGCATTCTATATGGTGGGCACTATCGAAGAAGCAGTTGAGAAGGCCAAACAATTCACAGGGGAATGATAAGAAGATATGCTTAGCCTAGAAATCATAACGCCCGAGCGGACACTTGTTAAAGAAGAAGTCGATATAGTTGAGGCCAAGGGAGCTTACGGTGAATTCGGAGTGCTCCCTGGCCACACTCAATTTTTAACCACGCTTGAAATAGGTGAGATTAGATACACAAAAGACGGCGTGACGCGGTACCTTTCCTCCAGCGGAGGTTTTGCCGAGGTTGTCGACGATAAAGTTACAATGCTTCTTGACACAGCGGAGTCTGCAGAGGACATAGATGTCGAAAGGGCAAAGAGGGCCATGGAACGGGCGGAAGAAAGGCTCAAAGCGCTCACATACGACAACCAGGAATACCTTATTTACGAAATGGCCCTTTTCAGGGCAATAGCAAGAATTTCAGTGGGCGCGAAAAAACTTGGATGATCTTTTCCATTGATGATGGAATTTTCAAGCTGTTCCCTACCCTGAAGATCGGCGTTCTTGTCTGTGAAATTAACAATACACGATACGGTAACGATCAACTTGAGGAAGCGCTCGAAGACGTAAGGGTCCTTTTTTCATTTGAGCGGCCGGAAGACCACCCAAACATAAAGGCGTGGCGAGAAGCCTTCAATAAGATGGGGATTGCCACATCAGCATACCAGAATTCGATCGAGTTTCGTGTTAGACAGGCTCTTAAGGGAGGGCCTTTCCCTAGAATTAATCCAATCGTAGATCTTTCCAACGCAATATCACTGAAAAGACTTGTTCCCATAGGAAGTCATGCGCTGGATTTTATAGATGGAAATATATCATTGACTTTTGCAAAAGGTTACGAATTGTTCGTTCCGATGGATCATGGTGAGCAGGAACAGGTTGATGAAGGCGAAATAGTATACAAAGACAACAGAGACGTGCTCACCCGAAGGTGGGTATGGAGACAATCAAACAAAGATAAGGTACTTGATGAGACTGCGCACGCATTTATTTCAATAGACGTTTTAGGGGACCTGCCCGAGTGGCTGTGTCGGAGTACGATGAATGATTTGGAAAACGGCATTCTAAAAAACAGCTACGGTAGCATAATCCATAAAGACATCGTCACCCGCGATAACGCCAAAACGGAATTCAAGTACTAGAGAATGGCCGAATGACGATTGACGATCGCGTCGCTTGAACGGAGGACGCGAACAGCAAACACCAGGCACTAAACACATACTTACTCGCTGACTCAACGACTCGACGACTCTGCACCCTACACCCTGATCCCAAACCCCACACCCGCCTATTTATTACGCCGCCGCACTTGAGTTATAATAGGACTTGCGACAGGAGGTGCCAAGAATGGATATCGTTGATGTCATAAATGGCAGAAAGAGTACAAGAGCGTTCAAGCCCGATCCTGTATCAAAAGAAACAATCCGGGATATCTTGCAACTGGTGATTAAAGCGCCTTCAGCGATTAACCTTCAGCCGTGGGATTTTATTGTGGTCATGGGTGAGGAAAAACAAAGACTGAGCAGGAGGCTGATCAAGTCCTACAAAGAGAAGCAGATATCGTGCAGTCCCGGAAACGTGAAGCCGTTATCGGAGACATTTAGTAAACGGGGCGCAGAATCTTTTCAGCTGATGAATCCATATCTTGGCGGCCTCGATTTTAACCGTTTTGTAAACGAAGGAAGCTGCAATTTTTACGGAGCGCCTGTCGCAATCATTATGTGCCTTGACAATGCTTTTTCCAAGGCACGTTTGGTAGACGTAGGTATCGCGCTCGGATATTTTGTATTGATCGCACAGAATTTTGGCCTCTCTACCTGCCCGATCGGACTCATCAATGCCTATGAAGATGATATAAAAGAGCTCCTCGACATACCGGATAATGAAGAGGTCGTCATCGGGGTAGCGCTGGGATACGCGAATGAGGAGAGTAAAATAAATGAGTTCAAATCACCGAGGGATAGTCTCTCCGCCTTTGTCAAATGGTTTGACTAAAGGTGTGATGGCCCAGGTATTTTAGCGACTAATTTCGTTATCTGCGTCGTCACAAATCCTCACATACCAATATGTATGCTTCGATTTGCTCCTCCTTGCTGCCTCATTATCCATCAAAAATCCCGTCGGCCATAAAAAAATCTCTACAAGCATGCACCATTTCTAATGCTCCTCACAATCCACCAAAAATCTCATCAGACTTGAAGAAAGAATAGGCGACTTCTTACGCTTTACGCCATATGTCCAAATCCGCTTGTCCATAAACAAACTTTTTAAATACAAAGCCGGTGCTCTGGGCAACCTAGAAAGAATCTCATCGGACGTCACTGAGGCTTTTAGCGCTGATTCAAAATCCTGAAAATCGTGGTTTCTCAATCTAAGATTTGTTTTCTCTTGTAATCTTTCAGGTTACGCGGTAATTTGTTGGAAACCACAGAACGTAAACTACAGCTCGTAGCGCAAAATGATATTTCCATGCAGAGGAATCTTCATTTGACCGACAGCCAAGTCCATTCTCTCAGACACCCATTTGCAACGCATCTGCCTGAGAAGTGTATGATATCTGGACAGTGCTTGTACCATGATTTACACTCATGTATTGAACAAGCCGGGAATGGCAGTGAAAAGCCCTTTTGACCGCTGAGGGGAGAGTGATAAAACGGAGTGGACTGTCTGGATATGCAGAATTTTTTCTGTACTATCCAGTAGGCATAGAAAAAGTTCTGTATAGTTAAT
The DNA here is from genome assembly GCA_964472475.1 of uncultured Syntrophus sp. Classification (GTDB taxonomy): domain Bacteria; phylum Desulfobacterota; class Syntrophorhabdia; order Syntrophorhabdales; family Syntrophorhabdaceae; genus PNOF01. The sequence goes on from CAYYLU010000024.1 coordinate 16,812, forward strand.
AGTTATGACACGAAATATTGGGATGGATATACTATTATGAAAAGATACATGAGAGTTCTGGTAGCATTATCTACATTGGTATTATTCTCTGGGTGCGGTACGGCCCAGTATCATCTCCTCAAGGACTACCCGAATGGACAGCCGAAATTTCGAGGAAAAGTGCTGGACATGAGCGGTGCGAAAACCGGACCATGGGTGTATTATTTTGAAAACGGGATTACTCAAGCTAGGGGAAGCTATAATTTTGACCACATGGATGGAGAGTGGACGTGGTTCTATCCATCGGGCAGGAAATTTAAAACACAGGAGTTCACGTTCAACCTGTTTATCGATCCCTACGCTGATGGAGCTTACGTAAAATTTACTGAAGAACACACCATATTGATTAGAGGCCAGTTCTCAAACAACGAGAAGACAGGTTTGTGGGAATTCTTCAATTCAAAGAATGTTAGGGTATTAGAATTGGAGTTTTCCGCCGACAAACGAAACGGTTATTGTAACATGTGGTTCAGCACTCCGGGCTATGAAGGTAACAAAAAAGTTCAGTGCAGTTTCGTAGACGGAAAACATGATGGTCTGTACAAGGCATGGGATAAGGACGGGAATCTTTTGTGTGAAGCCACTCTGGACAAGGGCAAGATCGTCAGTGTTCACTTGTACGGCCCAGATGGCACAACCATCCCGGACAGTGAGCTTTCTAAGAAAATATTAGAAGAACATATAGATATAGACTTGGAATATCTCAAGACAATGGAAGGACTAATATAATTCGAGGGAGCACCGGGTCATAACCCGGCAATGCAGCGGACGTCTTATAGCCGCCGCTGATTTTTTTGTTGTGCTGATCCGGAAGATAATTCAAATGCTCAGAATTTTTGTTATAACATTCTTGTACTCCAGTTTATGAAGGAGGTAATATACGATGGACATTTCAAAGCAAGAGATAAAAGAAAAATTCCGGGCGGGAGCAAAGCAAAAAGACCAATGCCAGCAAGATGCTGAAGCCAACCGTTATGTGAAGACAAAAAGCGGACCACCGAAAGGACACAAATGTGGACTATTGCAAAGGTAAAATCGTAAAGCTATTGGTCGAGCACTTTGAGAACGACTTCAGAAGGATAACGCATGCACTCGAGGTCTTGAAGTATGCGGAGCAAGCTGCGGCCGAGAGCACCGAAGAAGTTGATTACGAAATACTTGTAGCCTCTGCTCTTTTGCATGATGTAGGTATAAAACCATCTGAAGAAACATTTGGATATAACAGCGGGAAGACTCAAGAAGAATTCGGACCTCCTGTTGCCGGGGAACTACTCAGAAACACCGATTTCCCTCACGAAAAGATCACTAAAGTTTGTGAAATCATAGGAAATCATCACTCGCGTTCACGGTACAGTTATGTTGAACTGAGAATTCTTAAAAAAGCCGACCGGATTGTAAACAAAATAGAGGATGGCTGAGAAACGTTTTGATAAGACCATATAACTCGCTGCTTCACCGGACCGTTGACATCGGAGGTCAGTGAGCTCTATGTTAAAAAGGAAAGATCAACATAGAAGACAAGCATCGCAACCTCTGAAGGGACGTTGTTTACAAGGGTGACTGACCGATTCTTGAATCGCCGTGAAGGAATTCGTTCTTGATCCAAATGTCGGCGATTTCTTCTTGCCTCTTCCAAATACCTGTAGTATCGTTGATCGTTGTTGTTTACATGACTAAGGTCGGGAAGATCTGAGCATGTCATTCTGTAAAGCCATTATTATCCTGGAGCCCGGAGGCTTCCCACTCTGTATGATCTCAATTTGGGAGGAGATGAACGATGCTGCGCGATGCGGAAAAGACGATTGGCAATATAATCGACAAAACAAAAGTATCCATAATCAGTTCAGTTGATGAAAATGGGTTCCCTAATACCAAGGCGATGCTGCCTCCAAGGAAGAGAGTGGGTATCAGGAATTTTTATTTTACCACAAACACATCTTCGATGAGAGTGAAGCAGTACAGCGCCGATCCGAAAGCCTGCGTGTATTTTTTTGATCAAAGGTTTTTCAAGGGAGTCATGTTGAAGGGAACAATGGTAGTATTGAAAGATAAAAAAACGAAGCAAATGATATGGCATGATGGTGATGAGATGTATTACCCGAAAGGCGTGACTGATCCGGACTATTGTGTTTTGAAATTTACGGCTTTGAACGGAAGGTATTATACGAATTTCAGCTCCCAAGATTTTGACATACAATAAGCAACAAAACCGGTGCGACAAATCGGCTCATGATCAGGCCTGCCCTGATGGCACACGATGGGTAATATGATTCAATGGAAATAAGAGACCTCGGATTTGACGAATGGTTTGAAGCTTTTTCAAACGAGTATTATCAGGAAGGCTGCGGCTTTGCCCGGGTATCCGCAGTTGACCGCGGCGCCTATATTGTAAAGAACCGGCGTGGAGATATTCCAGCAGAGCTGTCGGGGAAGCTGTCCTATCGGATCGAGAGTCCCGGTGACCTGCCATGTGTCGGAGACTGGGTTGTGGCGAGCTATTACAACGACAACACGACGGCTATAATCCACCGATTATTTCCCCGAAGGTCGTTTCTGCGCCGCAAGAGCTCAGGAGAGAATGTTGATTATCAGATGATTGCGGCCAACGTTGATACCGCTTTCATCCTTCAGTCGTGCCACTATGATTTCAATCCGCACCGGCTGGACCGCTATCTCATAATGGCAGCTGACGGGCACGTTGAACCGGTCGTCGTACTCACTAAAACGGACCTGATCTCGCTGGAAGAGTTGGATCAGCAGATTGCGGTCGTCAATTCCATCGTCAGAGCCAAGGTAATCGCGCTGAGCAACGTAAGCTGTTTCGGCTTAGATGATTTCCGGCAGATGCTCTCCCCAGGAAGGACTTACTGTCTGCTTGGTTCATCGGGTATCGGAAAGACAACCCTCATCAACCGCCTTGTGGGCAGAGAAACCTTTGACACAAAGGCTATCAGCGCAACGGGAGAGGGCACCCACACAACTAGCCGGCGGCAGCTCATCCTTCTCGGACAGGGATCAATGTTAATCGATACCCCGGGTATGCGGGAACTGGGAGTTATAGGAACCGGTGACGGGGTAACAGACGGTTTCCAAGAGTTTACCGGGCTTTCCGCAAATTGTCGATACACGAATTGCAGACATGAAAGTGAGCCTGGCTGTGCCATCCTGGCTGCCGTCGAGATTGGCGAATTATCTAAGGACCGGTACCTGAATTATATAAAAATCAAAAAAGAGTCGGATTTTCACGAGATGTCATATATGGAAAAACGGAAAAAGGATAAGGCCTTCGGAAAACACATTAAATCCGTAAAGAAGCAGATTAAGCGCTGAGCTGCGGCAAACAAAGATGGCACCGGCCATGTCAGCCAACGAATAATTGTTCCTGAAAGGCTAAAAGGAAGAATGGTCGGGGCGACTGGATTTGAACCAGCGACCTCTTGCTCCCAAGGCAAGCGCGCTAAACCATGCTGCGCCACGCCCCGAACAGCGTAAACTTACCATATTACAAAGACTTTTATCAATACGCTACTAAACTTAAATTCTTGATTCTTTACCAGGTCTTTTGCAGCTCCGAATGCTTTTGCCGTTCGTTAGGTCATCGGATCAGATATCGAGGCCGTGTTTGGTGTCTGGTGCCTCTTGAAAGATCTCTGTTTCGCTCCCTCCGGTTCGTCCCATAGCGTCCTGCATCCAGGCGAAGCGGTCGTTACTCGTCACTCGACATTCTCTGTGAACTCTCTTTCGCGGTTTATCCCCGTCTCCTGCCTCCTCCCCTGCAAAAAGACCGGACTCCCGACTAAAAACTCCGAACTGTTCTTGAGTGTTCTTACTTATAGTGGAGCGCCAGCCAGACCGTCTTCTCCTGAGTATCCGTCCACGTGATTCTATGTTTTGCGTGCGCAGGAAGGTTGAGGTAATCTCCGGGTTTCAGTACACGAGGTTCGCTTTCTCCTTGCAGAAGTAAACGGGCCCCACCCTTCAGAAGTATGAACCACTCATTCTCATCTTCATCATACCATTCATTTTCCGGTGTCAGCTGTCCATCAGAAATAATACGCTCGACTCTGAACGAGCCTGTTTCCACGATGGTTTGAAATACTTCATCGGGCAGATTGTCAGGTATGTCTGAAAATATATTATTCATCAGTTGTCCTCCGGTTTAAACTATACTAGCATGAATCACAGTACCTGAACATATTAAATACCTGCCAGTATTCAATTCGCCTCTATCCTGAGGGCGCTCATCAAGCCCTTCTATCCTCTAATCAGTGTCCATAAGTCGCATATCCAAGCTGGTTTTAACCCTGGAAAGAAAGCCTCGAGGGGAGTCACAAAACAATTGAACGCTTCGCCTGCTATGTGGTATCCTGCAATCTGCGCCGAGCGATTTGAAAACTGTTGTTTATCCCCGATTTTACAAAGGAGGCTCACATGCCCACTATATATGACGTTTTTGCGAGAGAGGTACTTGACAGCAGGGGGAATCCAACCGTTGAAGTAGAAGTCACACTGGAAAGTGGTATCACCGGAAGAGGCATCGTCCCATCGGGCGCATCGACCGGTGAAAGAGAAGCTCTCGAGCTTAGAGATGGTGACCCGAAGAGATACAAAGGAAAGGGGGTTACCAAGGCTGTTGACAACGTAAACAACACTATTGCTCCTGAAATAGAAGGTCTGGATGTCATCGACCAGTCCTATATCGACAATTTGCTCATCGAACTTGATGGGACCGAAAACAAGAGTAATCTGGGTGCCAACGCCATACTGGGTGTCTCTATGGCATGTGCCAGGGCGGCCGCCGATTACCTCGATGTGCCGCTTTACCAATATATTGGAGGTATAAGAGGCCGCGAGCTTCCCGTCCCGATGATGAATGTCATTAACGGCGGAGCACACGCGCAGAATTCTCTTGATGTTCAGGAATTCATGATTGTGCCGGCGGGAGCTCCGACATTTAAAGAAGCGCTCCGGATGGGCGCAGAGGTGTTCCATACTCTGAAAGGCATCCTTAAGGACAAGGGTTACGCGACCGGCGTGGGAGACGAAGGCGGATTTGCCCCACAGATCAAGACAACAAAAGAGACGCTGGATATTCTTGTGACGGCAATACAGAAAGCAGGATATAAGGCGGGTAAGGACATCTTTCTCGCCCTCGATGTCGCTGCAAGTGAGCTGCACAAGAAGGGAAAATACAGTATAGACGGCAACGTGTGGGACAGCGCGAAGCTTGTCGATTTCTATGATTCCCTCATTCAGAAATACCCCATCATATCCATAGAAGATGGAATGGCTCAGAATGATTGGAAAGGATGGCAGCAATTAACCGAAAAGTGTTCTTCGAAGATACAAATCGTGGGTGATGACATATTCGTAACAAACCCGAGAATTTTCATGGAAGGCATCAGAAAAGGAATTGCAAACAGTATTCTCATCAAGCTGAACCAGATAGGAACAGTCACGGAGACTCTGACCACGATAGAAATTGCAAAGAGGGCCGGTTATACGTGCGTCATCTCTCATCGATCCGGTGAAACAGAAGACTCGTTTATTGCAGATCTCGCGGTAGCAACAAATGCCGGTCAGATAAAGACCGGGTCGGCATCGAGAAGTGATAGGATTGCCAAATATAATCAGCTCCTCAGGATAGAAGATTCAATGGGCGAACAGGCTCTGTTCGGAGGAAAAAACGTTTTCTACAGCATAAGGGGAAAATAGGGCCCACGCTGTTCACAATTTCTGCCGTCGGTGAGGCCTCTTACCGACGGCAGAATCGCAATGTGGCTCAAGTGACACATATCCATTACATTTTTGCATATTGAGGTAATCCATGGACAGCTATGACATAATACACTTTGAGGCGTTGGGTCCTGAAGCACAACATCTCGCTGACGAGACCGCAAAAGCGGAGTCCGAAAACAAGCTACCTCAAGGTTTCAGGTATCTGATCACACCGGAAAACGTCCAGGGTTTTCTGGCACAGAACCCGGGAATCGTTCTTCCTGACATTATTACCACCAAGACACATTCGGTTCTACCCGAATCTTATTTGAAAGGTACCAAGAAAAACATAGTGACAAGAAGCGCTGGTTACGACCATTTCGAACACCTTGCCGAAAAAGCAAATATTGCTTCTCTGCGCGAGTACTGTGTAAATGCCGTGGCACAGACAGCAGTCAAGTTTCTCTACGCCACAGCCGGTGAGTTGAACCATTACGAAAGAAACACGCTCACCTTTGAAAGGAATAATTCGCCGGCATTTACGGAACTTGGGGAACATAAAATAGCAACGATATTCGGAGCGGGCAAGATCGGCAAACGAACACACGACCTTGTTAAGGCAAATGGTCTGACCGTTCAGTGTGTCGACATTCGGCAGGATTATCTCAACGAATTGTATGCAGGGTCCGTTAAGTTCGTTACCCGCCAGACAGCAATAACGTCGAGCGACGTTATCATCAATGCCATGAACCTCACGCGAAGCAAAGAAAGTCCTATGTATAATGTCGGGTATTTTTCAAAGGAATTTCTTGCGAGAGCGAAGGACGGCTTGATTTTCATCAATGTGACCCGAGGCGAAATAGCTCCCGAGTCTGTCCTGCTGGAACTATATACAGCCGGAAAGATCAAAGGGATAGGGGTTGACGTTTTCAGCAGCGAGGTACAGTTTGCCGGAATGCTCAACGGAAATATAGTGTCGGACCGGCAAGACCTCAAGGCAGCCGCAACAATGGTTCAGAAATCCGTTGACAGAACCGCTAATATCTATGTTCAGCCACATCAGGGTTTCAATTCTGATATAGCCGCACTTGCGAAGGCAACGGAATCCGTAAGACACGTGATTGCGTGGTACAGGAATGGGAAACAAAACTTCGATGAGCAGCTCCCGTATTATTGAACGTTGAGCTGCGTTAACTGAGTTCGCCCATGAGTTCTTCGGCGCGCATTCTTACATCTCTTGATCTATCGGTTTGAGCCACAATCGAGAGTTTTCTTAGTACATCATCTTTGTGCTCCTGAGACAACGCCGGATAAACCTCGTGAAGTTTCTCTATAGCGCCAAGACTGATACGGGGGTCCTTAGCGTCAAATATCAATAACAAGGTGGGTGCATCATCAGGGATGCCAAATTTCTCGATATAGGTTGAAACATGTCGTGCGAAGGTGCCCATACCATATGACTGGTGTAGCTTCTTGTAAAGCTTATCGTGCTCCAGGGTACCCTTCTTACCCATGAAGATCCGGTCAATAGCTTCTTTGACTTTGCCCGTTTGCCATCTATCCTTTGGTTTATCGCTGGATGCGCCCTCACCCTTTTCTTTCTTTTCGTGTCTTCCGTAAAAACCACTCTTGTCGCGCTGTCTATCTAGTTCGCGCCAGCTTGGCTTTTCATCATCATAATCGCTCATTCAAATTTCCTTAGGTCTAAGATTTCTTAGCAGGGGGCCAGGTTTCCATTAGTCCCGTAACCCATTTCCCTTTCTCTTTGAGCATTCTCAGAACAGTGGGTACCTCTGATTTTCTATAGTACAGTCTAATTGTAGCGCTCGTATCTTTAATTTCGCCTATTTCCCACCTGCTTTCATCAAGCACAAGACGAGCGTCGAATTGATTCACATAGGCATCCCAATAGGATTTTGCCAGAGATTCGCCGGAAGACAAATCGTTACTGATATCTGACTCTTTGTGCTCTACATTCTTTTGTTTTTCTGCTCTCGAGATACTGGCTACAATCATGTCTTTTGACCGTTGCGATAATAGTGTCCAAATAAGCGGGTAGTCCTTGGCTTTCATTGCTTTGAATAGGGTCTCAGCGCTCGACAATATTAGACCGGTTTCGATGTCCTTTTCAGTCGCGGCAGCACAATCGCTTAGATTGGAAGGTAAAAATGTGACACAAGTGAATACGCTACAGGCCAGCAAACATAGGCAAAGGACCGGGATATATGCCCAGTCCTTTGTATGTGAATAATATTTCCTGTTTATCAATGATGGGAGGTTGTCACTGCCGCTGAACCGCCACCGCCGCCACCGCCGCCGCCTGCTGCTGCTATTCCCCCAATAACAACTGCGGCCCCGATAGCTATAGCTGCAACTGTCCCTTTCGATATGCCGGTAGCTGCACCAGAGCCCGCTTCAGCGCCTGCTTCAGCAGCTCCCGCTCCGGCCGATCCCTGCTCAGTTTGAGCGCTAAAAACAGGCGGAACGATCAAAAAACAAGACAAAAGAAGGCAACACATAAAAACAATATAATTCCTGTATTTCATTTCAAGCCTCCAAGGTATACATGTTATTTCTGGTTATATAACAAGGTCTTATCTTTGTCAAGGAATATTTTGGCCGCCCGACCGATGAAATCGAAAATGGTACTGTAATGATCTATGTCCTGTGCTACATCCCTCGTCCACGGCGATAATGTATAATTGTAAACCGTTCTCGAGTCACTTCCGTCAAACAGACGCAAGGGTATTTGTATACCCACACCTTTATCATGATAACCACGGTTCAGCGGATCACGGAAGACAGATGTATCAGTGGCACTATACCAGCCATAAAGTACCACACCTCTAAAGTTCTTCGAAACAGTAATTCTTGCCCCTTTGTCACCACCCAGAAACCTTCCCGTTTTTAGATCAAGCACGGTATCCAGTTCGGGGATATTCAGGCGCGTGTTTAAAAACCATGTATGATACGTTTTTCCATGCAGACCATCCTTCAGTCCGAACACGGTACCCGGTTCCCTTTTCTTCACAATACTACTGCTGAGACTAAGCATTACTCTACCATCCCCGAAAGAACGGCCGACTTCGGCATCGAAGCCTGCATATTGGGTTTCCAGGAAACCTCCGGAAAGTTGGCCATATGTGTTCGAGCCTGTTTTCTGGATCTGATTAAACATCAGCCTGTTCAACGACACGCTTCTCTTCTTGTACAGCGGCAGATCCGTCCTTATTGGATCCTGAAGCGGTTCATTGACGGTGGAAATATTGTTCAAGGCATATCCTTCGACGCCGGCTATCAGTGATAAGCCATTCAACGGTCTGAATCGGACGAGGCCCTCTGCACCCAAGCGGTACTTGAAGAAGCCCGATGGATCGTTCAGAAATGTCTGGATAGATGGTTTAATGGTATATCCAAAGCTACTCTTGTGTTTGAGATTTGTAAGCGGGGCATCATGAATGTCGGTGTCAACATCAGCGAGGAAGAACAATTCGCTGCCGGACAGCCGCCCCGCATACCATTCGGTTATATCGTACCGGGTTGTCGAGAATTGGAAGAGAGGAACACCATCTTGTGTAAACACGATACGAACGTTCCGGTCCTGTGATATAATTTCCCGCACAAGAAGGGCAACAACAGCAACTGCCTTTGTATGATAGTAGTATTTCTCATTTTGCAGCTGTATAAGCAGATCGTTTCCATTGTCCATTATCCCTATGTCGCTGAACCCTGAATTATGCAGAGCTTCGCTAAGCCTTTCCTGCGCCGGCTTCGTCTTGTTACTGCTTTTTTCCTCGTAAGGAGCATCATATATAGGTATAAGTGGTTGTCCTATATCAAAGAGCATTGATAGGTTCACACCCAACCGATTACCTCGCTGGTAACTCACATCAACTTCGGTCCACGGCAGGGGCTTCCAGCGAAAGCCGATGTTGTATGGAGAAGGAGGTGATTTATCGAAATACTTAGATTGGGCCGGGTCTCTGGTTTGTCTGTTGTATTTTATCGGATTATATTCAAACATCAAAGCATACTTGTCCGACAAATCACACTGAATACCCCAGAATACCCGGGCATCTCTCGCCCAGCTTTTTGGATCGCTCAGCATCTCTATCCGGAATCCCTCTCCCGAAGAACCAATTGAAGATTTTCCAAAGCGGCCGTTGCCGATGCCAACCGTGAAATCGAGAGGGTATATTTGCTTGCTGGCAACAATGGATTGTGATCCGTACAGCCTCGTACCGTGGGGGTCAATAATCGAAACAGCCATGGCGGGAAGCCACTTGCTTTCATCCAGGAACCTGAACTTTACACCTATCGACTTATCTTTCGTGTTCCCGTAACCCCTGAACCTTTCATTGCCGTTGTCTGCCCTGACACCCAGAACCTCAGTTATGGTTCCGCTGATTTCAAGACGTTCATATGGACTCAGGGCAATGTAGTAATATCTGTATGGATCAACCTGCGCTGCCCCAAAACGGTACGTGCTTTCTTTCATTATTCTCGCAGTTGGAACTTCCATGATTCCCGTGTAGCCTTGATTTGCGGGATATGCGAAGGGGTTATCACCGGCTCTAACAAAGTTGATGCTGATGACCGAATCAAAAAGCAGGAAAGGGATAGGTAATAGAAGGCAGATTGCATATCTGCATATTTTTGACAGCACTTATGGCCTGCGGATACATTGGCATGGAGACATAAGAAGGGATTGTCCGAGGTAATGAACCTGGTGGTTTATATTTCTATTCTCTCGGCTCCACATGTCTTATTCTTATAAGCTTGAAGGTACCTCAACCATTATATATGATAAAAAGGATTTGCGTCAACCTGCAGTTCCAGGTTTAAGTAAAGCACGACACTAGTTCTGAAGTTTTATGAGGTATCAACTCGCCGAATATGTCGATGATCTCATGTCCTTTCGACATTTGTGTCATTCCTTGAAACGACTGTTCCTTGCATATGCAATATCTACAACTATTTAGCCAACTCCGACGCTGGCATGCAAGTTGCTCATAAACGATCAGTTCTCGTTAAGGAGGAAT
>CAYYLU010000025.1:0-27577 GCA_964472475.1 uncultured Syntrophus sp.
TCCGGCCTGCGCCACAATAGCGATCAGGCGAATCGGTACGACTCTGCTTTCAGCAAGCCGTTATGCTGTTCGACCATAGCTATCGTCGATAAAAAACGTTATAGGAGATTACACAAGATCACAAAAAATAGTTTAACAAAAGTTGGAGGTGAGTTTTGATAAAAAGAGACATTTTCTGTAGGACAGTTGATATTGATGCAAGTCCAAGTGTGCAGTTGTTTTCGTTTGCCGATAAAAATGTCACAGGCAGTGTAGATACCTTCCATAAAAGTTTGCCTGTTTATTCTCCAACTCAGCTTATAAAATTATCAAAACTTGCTGAACACCTGGGCATAAATGAAATCCTGGTAAAAGATGAAAGTCAACGTTTTGATTTAAAATCATTCAAGGTACTGGGAGCAAGCTTTGCTATTGCTAAACATTTAGGGATGTTACTCAATCTAAGAACAGAAGATTTACTATTTCAAAGTATTATGGCTGAAAAGGATAAATTTGAGCATGTTACTTTTGTTACGGCAACAGACGGGAATCATGGTAAAGCGGTTGCTTGGGCAGCAAGTTTATTTGGATGTAAATCAGTGGTTTTTATGCCAAGAGGGTCTTCGCAGACTCGGTTATGCGCAGTAAAAAGCCACGGAGCCCGCGCCTCGATAACTACAATGAATTATGATGACACTGTAATATTTGCAAGTAAACAGGCACAAAAAAATGGTTGGATTTTGCTTCAAGATACATCTTGGAAAGGGTATGAGGAAATTCCAAAACACATCATGCAAGGCTACAGCATGTTAATTACGGAATACTTGTCGCAGGAATCTGAAATATGGCCTACGCACGTATTTGTGCAGGCAGGCGTAGGATCGTTGGCTGCCGGTATCTTGGCTTGTCTGCGAAATTGTCATCCACGTCCTATGCCCAAGTTCATTGTGGTAGAACCAAGTGGCGCCCCATGTTTGTATGAATCAAATATACGGAATAAAATTGCCAGAGTAAAAGGTGATTTGCCAACAATCATGGCTGGTCTGGCCTGCGGGAAACCTAGTTATATTGGATGGACAGTATTAAGAGCGGGTACTGATGCATTTATTAAATGCTCTGACGATGTCGCGTTTAGAGGAATGAAAGTATTGGGCAACCCATTGCAAGGTGATCAAAGAATGATTTCCGGAGAATCAGGTGCTGTTACACTTGGTACGTTGTTTGAAATAATGACAAAGTCTCATTATAAGAAAATAAGAAAAGCTTTGGATTTAAATCACGAATCAAAAGTATTGTTGTTCTCGACGGAAGGTGATACTGACCCGAATTTTTATCGAGAGATCGTTTGGCGTTGATCTAACAACTGCTTCGACACCGACGCCGGGGCAAGCCTGGAGCCGGTCAAACAGATGTTATGCCCCGTTACAACCCGAAATTGTCAAAACATCACTTTAATAAAGCTATTGAAGAGCAGGTGGTGAATAGAGCTGGTTTCCCAAAGTGCCTGCAGACCGGCATTCAGGTAGTTCCCCGGAGATAAGAATCCCCCTTGAAAGCGGCGGTGTGTCAAGGATGCTTGCAACTGTGCTCAGCTTACGAGGTGCAGACCGGATCCTAATCCCGCTGGTATTGAAAAAGATTATGATAACTGTTGAACTATGATTTGTTGAGGAATCGATTCCTGGCCGTCGTATGTCAGATATTTAACATCATTCTTATTTTCACGCTTCACGGAGTACATAAGGGCGTCGGCCATGGCCACAAATTCAGCTGCGGACTCAGGTGGGGCGGTACACGTCAATACGCCGGCGCTGAAAGTAATTGGCCAGTTTTTGAGCAGCATTTCTTTTCTCAGAGCCCTCTGAATCCTGGAGAATACGACACGGGCTAATCTTTCGTTCAAATCGGGCAACAGCAAAACAAACTCATCTCCCCCAAGCCTGGCAACTACGTCTGTGCTGCGGGTGTGTACTTTCAGAAGCCCTGCGACCGTGCGGAGTATCTGATCACCCGTAGCATGACCGTACTGGTCATTGGCATTCTTCATATTATCCAGATCGACATAGGCGAGAGTCAAGGGACGTTGGTATCTCCTCAGGCGATCCATTTCTTTTGGAAGCAACTCATAGAAGAAACGCGCATTTACAATGCCCGTCAAATAGTCCACACGTGCCAGTTCTCTTTCGCGCTCCAGGGAGCTCTTCAACATTAGCAGGAGTGTCGAGATGATAACAAAGAATGAAAGCCGTATAGTGGCATTCCAAAGAGGCACAAATATATACGGGTATTGGTGTCCCGCAGCCTTGTCCGCGGCGAACCAGACAATTGCACTCGCAAATGATGTCACAATTCCAGTCCAGCGGCCCTGGAACCATGTAAGCAGGCATATGGGAATCACATAGAATAGCGAAAACGCGAGATCATATCCTGTTAGAAAGTCCAGAGTGCCTACGATCAGGAGGAGCATAGAGCCGACTGAAATTACGAACCACCCGCTTTGTTTCTCGAGGTATTTCACTGGATCCATATTATCCCTCACGCTCGTTTACCCGGAAAACACCATGCCATGCCCTGACATTTGCTAGAGCGTTTCCGGTGTCCTGAAAAATTGAACGTTGTTTCACCCCACATAGAGCAGACTGCGACCGAGCCTTGTTCTACATGTTCATTATCGACCAAATTCAGTTTTGCTTAAATAGATCGACAACACGGGAAAATGCCAGGTCAATGGGAGTCCCGGAGTGAGAACAATTGCAGTGTTGTATAGACGGGCGAAAGACCGGTTTTATTGCTTTGTGTTAGCGGGAACCTATCTTTTTTGCCGGGGCAGTTTTCTTGACCGCCGGCGGTGCTTTCTTTTTTGCCGCTTCCTGCATCTTCTGGATCTCTGATTCGAGAGCCGACTTTTCGCTCTTTGCCGTCTCCAGATCAGTTCTCGTCAGTGACAGTTCCGCCTTCATTTTTTCATTGACAGCGGTAAGCTCATCCAGTTTCGTCTGGACCGAAGTCAATTGATTCTTCACATTAGAGAGGGCAACGACCTGACCGTTCAAGGCATTGACTTTCAACGCCAATAGGGCGGCCACGACCAAGAGTACGACGATGACCGCTATCAAAATCATAGACGTCAAAGACATGGAAATGTTTGGTAAGAAGGACTTTCTTGTGCCTTTAACCGAAAGCTGATCGAAATCTTTCAACTTCGGAAAATCACCTTCACTATCCTTCACTTTTCCATTTTCGTCAAATACGGGCATATAGAACACTCCTTTTTTTGTTTGATATCTCTTATCACAGAATTGAATGAAAAAACAGAGCAAATATGACGTAGACGCTCTGGTATCGATTGACAATCCTCAACAAAAACGGTACAAAATTTTCGTGTATGGAGAGGACATTACTCATCAACACGACCTTTGAGCCGATCAGTCTTTTATCCTGGAAAAAGGCAATCACACTTGTATACCTTGGAAAGGTTGAGGTGCTTGAGGAATACGAACGTGAGATCCGGAGCGCATCCAGAATCGTGAAACAGCCTGCAGTGGTCAGGCTGCTGAAGCTTGTTCGCAACAACTATTATTATACGGCAGTCAGATTTTCAAGAAGGAATATATTCCTGAGAGACGGGCACACGTGCCAATACTGCGGCGAGCAGTTTGACCCGAAGGGCCTGACGTGCGATCATATTATTCCAAGGTCGAGAGGCGGTATCACGGAATGGACGAATATTGTTACCTCCTGTATCAGCTGTAACGTGCGGAAGAGCGATAAGTTACCTGAAGAGGCAAGGATGTTTCCCATGAAAAAGCCGTCACGGCCAAACCGTTTTTACATATTTATGCTGCACCTTGGTATGAAAGTGCCTCCCGAATACTGGAGGCAATATCTCTTTTCGAGGGATTGACTATGGATAAAGTATGGGCTCCGTGGAGAATGGAATACGTTGGCAGTGGAAAAACGGCAGGCGAGCAGAAGTGCTTTCTGTGCGTTGAACCGAAAGATGACAATGAGTCTCTGGTCATCGGGAGAAGAGGCAACGCTTTCGCAATAATGAACAGGTTTCCATATACGAATGGGCATATTATGATTGTACCTGTCAAACACACAGGGCGCATTGAAGATCTGAGCGATGAGGAATCGCTGGATTTAATGCGGCTGGTGAGGATTATGGTTCCTATTTATAAGGAGGCTTTCAATGTCGATGGCCTGAATGTAGGAATGAATATAGGAAGGGCTGCAGGTGCGGGTCTTGAAGAACATATCCACATTCATATGGTGCCGCGATGGTTCGGAGACACCAATTTCATGCCCGTGCTTGGCGAGACTCGCGTTATCTCTGAACATTTGCTGTCGTCCTACGAGACATTGAAGAGAAAATTCAGTGAAAAGGTTTTTTGATTCCTCGAAACCGCTCCTTTCTCCTGCTGATTTGGTACGCAGCATCACCGGGAAAACAGACCCTCAACTTGTGCTTCCTGAAAAGGCCATAATTGTCTTCAGACCTGGTGATGTGAAGCGGGTAACATCGCTTCTCAGTGCCGCACTTAACACATCATGGCAGAGTTTCCGACTCATATATCATTTGAGCGATAAGAATGCGATAATTACCCAGTCATCAATAGGTGGTCCCGGTATAGCGGCGTTGATTGAGGAACTGACGGCTTTTGGGGTGCGGCAGTTTTTTTTGTGGGGATACTGCGGAGCATTAGGCGATAATGCTTGCATCGGAGACGTCATAATCGCAAACAATGCAGTTCGTGAAGATGGTGTTTCGTACCATTATATGTCAACGGAAGAGGGATACGCTCAGTCAAACTGTGTGAAAGAATGGTGCGACATTGCGCTTTCACGTGGAATAGGAAACGGCACCGTTTGGACGTGCGACGCGATCTATCGCGAAACTGAAGTAAAACTCACCCGCTATATGTCTGAAGGTGTTAAAGGTGTTGAAATGGAGACAGCCTCCTTCTACGCTGTGTGCAAACATCTTGGCGTCAAGGGAATCGCGTTTCTGGTTGTCTCGGATAGATTAACAAAAACGGGATGGGAAAGCGGCTTTGGCACAAAAGCCTTCCATGCCGGCGTGAACAAACTCAGGGATTTTGTTCTGGAGGAATACGTTTCCTGATTACCGGTAATGATTGATCTGTGTGGTCCTCGGTTGTTGGGTTTGGATCAGTCATTGGTCGTGTGTTCTCATGCCCCGCGGCTCCTTCGCGGTTTCCTGTTCGCCAGACTATTCACCACTTACGATAATCAAGCACATACTGTCTTAATCGCATTTCTTAATGTCTTGACAAATGCCGCGTTCATTCTGTGCTGTTTCACGGGTACCCGGATGTAAAAACGCTTTCGATACACAAAGGGGTTGTCAATCAGAATATTATATCGCGAAAAGAGGGGTCTCATCTCTTCGGGGTCGCTTTCAAAACCGAGTATGACGAATGGACCTGCCGTGTCACAGAGTTCAATGTTCAGAGGCTTCAGCCTGTCAATCATATATTCTTTTTCTTTCTGAATGAACTCTGATGTGCGTTTCGTGTACATCGTATCCTTCAGCGCGGCAACGGCAGCTTTCGGCGCAAGAATATTAATGTCGTCTGCGGGCAGGTATTCCCGCATGCGTTCTATCATTTCTGAAGGGCCTATGCAGTATCCCAAGGGCAAACCGGGTATGGCATGGTATGAGGAAAAAGTTCTCACTATAAGCGTTCGATCTGAATGAATCACCTCGCGTACGGGGGAATCCGCGTGTGTGAAGTCGCGGTATGATTCGTCGAGTAGTACATAGGCACCTGAACGCCCGGATTCACTCACGACCGCCGCAAGTTGATCCATATGCAAACAGCTTCCGACTACGTCATGCGGCGAAGGAATGATGACTATGCCGGCTGATTTCCTGGTGACAGCTTCCAGAAGCACCTCTGGTCTGTAACGGAAACCGTCTTCATTTACAATTGCATTGTCTA
This sequence comes from uncultured Syntrophus sp., assembly GCA_964472475.1. Classification (GTDB taxonomy): domain Bacteria; phylum Desulfobacterota; class Syntrophorhabdia; order Syntrophorhabdales; family Syntrophorhabdaceae; genus PNOF01. The sequence continues at coordinate 5,949 of CAYYLU010000025.1, forward strand.
TACCCGTCAGATTTTCTGAATACAGCGCACGGTATAAAGGAGATAACGGCAGGGGTGAAAAAATGATACTCCTTCCGGCTGTTTTCATGGCGGCGTCGATTATCCTGTGAATGCCGTTGCCGAAGACTATATTCTGCCGGGAAATATTTTCTCTTTTTTGTATAAGTCTGTAGATGGTCTTCAGTTTTTCATCCGGAGGGAACTCCAGTTGTTTGAGGGCTTTTCGAAGCGTGTTCCTTACCTTCTGCGAAGGGCCTAACGGGTTCACGGCTGACGTAAAATCCATTACCTGTTTGAGAGATGACCGTTTCTGTTCAGCGAAGTCGTAGATATTCATGCCGGTGGAGATAATGTATACCTATTTGAGCGCGCAGATCAATTATTCAGTCCAATATCTAGTCGGTAGAACATGCGATAGAAAGCAGGGCGGGGGTGAAGAGTGGCGATGATTGTTGCCCTGGCACGCGGCCGTCTGCAATACGGTTCATTAAAGAGAGTTGCAGTTTGTTATGCTATACTATGCGTGCATGAAGAAAATCGTTTCTTTTGATCTGGACGGCACTCTTGTGGATGCCCGTTTTGGCGATATGGTATGGAAGCACGGAATTCCTGATGAGTACTCAAAAAAGCGCGGAATCAGTTTTGAACAGGCAAAGACAGAAGTGCTCCGGAGTTATGAATCCGTTGGCGACGGGGATCTGCTGTGGTATACAATTGAATATTGGATGGATAAGTTTGCGATTTCCGTCACTCCGGAGGAACTTCTTGAACGGTATGATTCCGAGATTCACGTGATGCCTCACGCAAGAGAAGTCGTTGAGGAACTGTCACACGAATACACATTGATAATTGCTTCAAACGCGTCGCGCTGTTTTATTGTAAAAGAGCTCTCGTCTACTGGTCTGTGCCCCTATTTCTCACATATTATTTCTGCCACAAGCGACTATGGCATGGTGAAAAAAGAAGAGGCTTTCTACAGAAAAGTGTGTGATCGTCTTCGCGTACACGTTTCGGAACTCATTCACGTCGGAGATAACAGGATATTCGATTATGAAGTGCCCTCCGCAATCGGTATTGAGACCTATTTACTGACAGACGGACAGAACAACTGCGGGGATGACTTTGACGGGCTCAGGACAATACGGCACCTTGCCGAACTCAGAGAGAGGCTATGAAGAAATGTCACGTTTGTAAGAACGAGATAATAATTGAGAAGATCTCGTTTCGTGACGAGTGTCAGAAATGCGGTTCTGATCTGCACGTCTGTCTCAATTGCCTGTTCTACGACACGGGAAAGGCAAATTCGTGCAGAGAAGATTCTGCCGACTATGTGAGAGAAAGGGACAAGGCGAACTATTGCGAATATTTTAGATTGCCGGACAAGGATCGGGACCAATCAGCGAAAGAGAAAGCAAAAGAACTCTGGAAAGATTTGTTCAAAAATTAGCCGGATGACGTTACTATTGCCAACTACCAGCGCGTTGCTGCGGTACCCGTTCCACACGCGATCTTCTTATTCGGGGCGGGGCTTGTCGGCGCTGTTATTCTCAGAAAAAAAGGTAACAGAATAGAAAGAAGGGCGGCTATCCTTATAATGATTCATCCCCGGTGCCGGAGCGTCCGGGCCGTGTGTAAATAGTCCTGTATTTTTCACTGTCCTGATCGAAACAGATTGTGCAGTCTTTTGTTGAACAACCAATTCGTTCGATATCCTTCTTCTGAGGAAGGGGCTCAAGGTGAACTTCAAGACCTATCTGCCTGTATGCTTCGACCATTTCGGTAAGCCGCGGTTCGCAGGTAACAAACCTTTTTTCCCAACCTGCTTTTGTAAGTTCCTCGTCCCGCGTCATTTTGATCGGATAATACCTGAAAAATATTCTATTGTTTTCTGAAGACCTTCAGTCAAAGAAACATCGGGATTCCAGTCCAATTTCTCTTTTGCCTTCTCAATATCAGGACATCTTCGCCTTGGATCGTCTTTCGGTAATGTGTGAAAGACGATCTCTGATCGCGAATTTGTCAACCGGACGATTTCCTCAGCTATGAAGACGATGGGAACCTCATGCGGGTTTCCAAGATTGATCGGACCCGGAAAACCTGAAAGAAAGGGCTGAGTATAGTCCTTTCCCCGTTCGCCGGCACCTTCTTCGTAATCCATCATTCTGATCAAGCCTTCTATCAGATCGTCGATATAACAGAATGACCTTGTCTGCGATCCACTGCCATAGACGGTGAGTGGTTTGTCCTGAAGCGCGCTCACAATAAAATTGCTGACAACCCGTCCGTCGTCAGGTCTCATCCTCGGTCCGAAAGTGTTAAAGATACGGACAACTTTGATATCCACCCTGTTCTGTCTGTGGTAATCAAAGAACAGCGTTTCTGCCACTCTCTTGCCTTCATCATAGCAGCTTCGTATACCCACAGGATTAACGTGTCCCCAATACTCTTCTTTTTGAGGATGCATTTCGGGGTCACCATATATCTCACTGGTCGAGGCCTGGAGTACCCTTGCTCTCATTCTCTTCGCGAGTCCCAGCATGTTCAGAGCTCCCAGAACGTTTACTTTTATCGTTTTCACGGGATTGTACTGGTAATGAATCGGACTTGCGGGACACGCAAGATTGAATATCCAATCAACTTCCACAAGGAGCGGTTCGGTGACGTCGTGACGCAGTAATTCGAATCTGGGATTACTGAGCAGCGGGAAAATATTCTCTTTTTTACCGGTGAAATAATTGTCCAGACAGAGTACCTGATGACCGTCGGCGAGAAGACGCTCGCATAGGTGGGAGCCTATAAATCCTGCCCCTCCTGTCACGAGGATAGCCTTAGGGCTCGTGTACGTGTTGTAGTTATACATTTTTCTATTTTCTAACGTTCATTGCCTTCAAAGTCAATATAATTCGGGTGAGCCGTAAGGTCTGCCTGCACATGAAGAGGATTGCAGGGGCTACAGATAGTTACGCACGCAAGTGAAATGTATTGTCTGAATGATTGCCTCCAACCTGTTGTTTGTTGCCGATGTTAACTGTTGCAATTCATGGTGCACTGTGATACATTATGTGCGTTTAAGTGGGCTCGACCCGCTTTTTTAGTTTAAACGGGATGTTATCCGATACGGTAATAATAGAAAAGCTCAAGAATATTGTAGGGCCTATACTGGAAGACGAGCGTCTTGAGCTGGTTGATATAGAATATAAGCCAGTCGGTAAACGCTGGCTTCTTCGTGTATATATTGACAAGGCGCAGGGAGTCACGATCGACGATTGTGCTTACGTAAGCCGTGAATTGGCGAGACAGCTTGACGTCGAAGACATTATTGAGCATCCGTATACTCTTGAAGTATCTTCTCCCGGATTGACGAGGCCTCTGAAGACGAGCGAAGATTTCAGGAGAAATCAGGGGAAAAGGTGCCGGGTTATTACGCGTCAGGCAATCGACGGCAAAAATGAATTTGTTGGTGAAATAGGATCTGTGACTGCCGATGAGGTACAAATCAAGGAAAAAATGGGTGTAGTTGATATCCCGTTATATGCTATAAAGAAGGCAAAATTAGATTTTGAATTGTGAGGGAAAAGTATGTATTTCGATCTGAACTATGTCATAGAGCAGGTAGGAAAAGAAAAGGGAATACCGAAGCAGACCATCATTGAGGCACTGGAAGAAGCGATATTGTCGGCCTCAAAAAAGAAGTATGGAAGCCATCTCGACCTCGAGGCACATTACAATGAAGAGCTTGGAGAGATAGAGGTTTTTCAATTCAAGACGGTCACCGAAAATGTAGCAGAACCTGACATGGAGATTACTGCTGAAGAAGCAAAAATACATGACCCGGAATGCATGATAGGGGATGCGATAGGAATCAAGCTCGATACTTCTTCCCTCGGCCGTATTGCTGCTCAGACAGCGAAGCAGATCATTATACAGAAAGTGCGAAACGCGGAGAGCGATGTCATCTATAACGAATATAAGGATAGGAAGGGGGACATTGTAACAGGAGTGATCCAACGAATAGAGAAGAACCACTATATCGTTAATCTCGGGAGAACGGAAGCTGTCATGCCCGTCAAGGAAGCTGTGCCGGGAGAGACATTCCGCCAGAGAGAGCGTGTAAAAGGATATATCCTTGACGTGGAAAAGAGCCAGAAAGGCTGTTCGATCCTTATGTCGAGGACTCATCCGGGATTTCTCATGAAGCTGTTTGAATTGGAAGTCCCTGAGATACAGGAAGGAATCATCAAAATAATCAGTGCGGCGCGCGAGCCGGGCGAGCGGGCGAAGATCTCCGTATACAGTGAGGACGGAGACATCGATCCGATCGGGGCCTGCGTGGGCGTCAAGGGCTCGAGAGTACAATCGATCGTGCAGGAACTGAAGGGAGAAAAGATAGATATTATTCCGTTCAGCAGAGATATTGCAAAATTTGTATGCAACACGCTGGCACCTGCAAAAGTATCAAAGGTGTATATTAACGAAGAAGATCATTCAATGGAAGTCATTGTGAATGACGATCAGTTGTCACTTGCAATCGGCAAGAAAGGGCAAAATGTTCGACTTGCATCGAAGCTGACGGGTTGGAAGATCGACATCAGCAGTGAGTCCGAAGTTGAGAAAACATCGAAAAAGATCATTGATGATCTCGTTGAAAAGCTGAAGATCAGTGAAATCCTCGCACGGGTGCTTCACGATGAATATTTGAGAGACCCGAAAGATATAGCCAAATTGACACCTGAAGAAATGAATAAGATCACGAGTATTTCTGTTGAAGACTGCAAGAGGATTATCGAAGAAGCGAAATCCATAGTAAGCAAACCAGAGGTGACTCCTGAGCCGGCCATTGAGGTCAAAGAAGAGAGCATAAAAGGGCCTGTTGAGGGAGATACAGAGGATCAGAGTGCCGGGGGAGCAGAATAGGTAGTCTTCGCACATTTCCGCATAACTCAGGAGCAAGGAAGGTCTAAGAATGACAAAGATAAAGATTACGGCGCTTACCGACAAAGCCAGTGATGACGAGATACTCGCCAAGCTGAAAAAAATCGGTGTCAAAATAAAAGACAAATCTGAAGAACCGGCTAACGACGGTTCTAAAGCGCAGGTCACACCTTCAGGAGAAACGCTGGTCGAAAAAAGAGTTGCTTCAACCATTATCCGTCGACGAGTACAAACTCCGGCTCCGCCTCCTGCTAAAGAAGAGGAAGAAGTAAAAGAGGAAAAGAAGGACATAAGAGGAACCGCTCACGAAACCTCCGCTGAGAGGAAGTCTTCCGCGCGAAGAAAGACAGAAGAAAAGGAAAGGACCGCAACCGGAATCGAAGAAGAAATTCCAAGAGCAGGTGTGAGAAAAACAAAGGGAGAGGCGCAGGCTGTCGTCACCGAGAGGCCGCAGGAAACGGCAGAAGGGGCAGCGCACGTAACGACAACCGAAAAGGAAGAGGCACCTAAGGGAGATGTCGAGCGCCTTGAAGAGGAAAAAGAGAAAGAAATCACCAAAGTACTCGAGGAGGCATACAAGCAGGACCTCGAAAAGGATTTTACGCTAACCGGAGATACGGTTGAAGAGCGCCAGAAGAAGAAGACAGAAAAACTCCTCAAAAAGATAGAAGAACAGGAGCAGGAAGAGACCAAACTGAAGAAGAAAGGCATGCTCAAGAGAAAGGTTGTTATTAAAGAAGAAGACCTTTACGCATTCAGGCGCCAGAGACCTAAGGGAGCTGCTTTCAGGAAGGATAGAAGAGACAGGGCCATCGACAGGAAGATAGAGGAAGAAGAAAAGAAGGAAGTAAAGCAGGCCCGCAAAATTGTGAAAGTCGGTGACGAAATCCAGGTAGGCGAACTGGCGAAACGAATGAATATGAAGGCACAGGACATTATCAAGACGCTTTTCCCTCTCGGGATAGTAGCGACAGTGAACAAGACGCTTGATTACGATACGGCATATCTTGCTGCAACTGAGCTCGGATTTGAAGTGGAACGAATAGTCTCCATAGAAGACGCCTTCCTCGCGCGTGAAGAAGAAGAAAAAGCCAATGAAGAAAATCTCAAACCGCGTCCACCGGTTGTGACCATTATGGGCCACGTGGATCACGGAAAGACGATGCTTCTTGATACAATTCGAAACACAAATGTTGCCTCACGCGAAGCAGGAGGAATAACTCAGCATATAGGTGCGTATAAGGTAAATCTCAATAACAAACAAATTGTGTTCGTCGATACTCCGGGTCATGAAGCTTTTACAGCCATGCGGGCCAGGGGAGCACTCGTAACGGACATCGTCATTCTTGTTGTGGCGGCTGACGACGGCGTGATGCCACAGACGGTCGAGGCGATCAACCATGCTAAATCCGCCGGAGTACCTTTGATTGTTGCCATAAACAAGATAGACAAGGCAAATGCAAATCCTGATAAGGTAATGAAAGAACTTGCTGAATACGAACTCATATCTGAGGAGTGGGGCGGTTCGACGTTATTTGCAAAGATATCTGCGAAGAAGAAACAGGGCATAGAAGAGCTACTGGAGTTGATCACTCTTCAGGCGGAGATGCTGGAACTGAAGGCCAATCCCGACAAGCTTGCAAAGGGCACTATTATCGAATCCGAACTCGACAAAGGACATGGTGCTGTTGGTACGGTAATTATCCAGGAAGGGACACTGAAGATCCAGGATCCGTTTATCGCGGGTATGACATTCGGCAGGGTTCGGGCCATGGTTGATGATAAAGGAAAGAGAATTAATCAGGCACCTCCGGCTACTCCGGTGCTTGTCGTTGGTTTTCAGGATGTTCCGCACGGTGGTGACCGTTTTATCGTTACCACAGAAGAGCACTATGCAAGAGAGCTTTCAAAATTCAGACAGGAAAAATTAAGAGAAAAGGAATCTTTGAGAAGTTCAAGGACTACGCTGGAAGACCTGTATTCAAAGATAGGCGATTCAAAGGTCATCCTCAATGTTATTCTGAAGGGTGATGTGCGCGGCACGATTGATGCGATTGTCGAAGCCCTGAGAAAGCTTTCAACCGATGCCGTAGAAGTGCAGATAGCACACAGCGGGGTTGGCGCCATAACGGAAACGGATGTGAACCTTGCAATGGCGACCGGTGCAATCATCATTGGTTTTAACGTGAAGCCGAACGCCAAAGCCCAGTCGCTTGCGGAGCAGGAAAAGATAGAGATCAGGACGTATTCAATCATCTATGAAATGATCGATGATGTACGGAAGGCAATGGAAGGCCTGCTTGAACCAAAGATCGTAGAGGTAAGTATCGGGAAGGCTGAAGTTCGTAAAGTGTTTGCCGTCTCTAAAATAGGTACCATTGCCGGGGCATACGTTACCGAAGGAAAGGTTACCAGGAACGCACTGGTCAAATTGATCAGGAATAATGATGCCGTGTTTACAGGTAAGCTTTCTTCACTGAAGCGCTTTAAGGATGATGCCCGCGAGGTGCTTGCCGGATACGAATGCGGCATGTCTCTGGAAGGATATAATGATATACGCGAAGGGGATGTTTTCGAATTCTTCGTCGAAGAAAAGGAGAAACAGACCCTGTGATGGTTGATTATGGTTGTTGGTGTTTCCCGGATAGAAATCTTCTTTCCTGAGGCTCATTCCCTCAAAGATAAGCGACAGATGCTGAAGAAGATAGTAGATAAAACGCGGGCGAAGTTTAATGTATCAATGATAGAGATTACAGATTCAAACCTTTGGCAAAAGGGACACATCGGTTTCTCCATCATAGGAATAAATAAAGATCATGTGCACGCGGCAATTGATAGTGTGCAGGAATATGTCGAATCTCTCTATGCGGGAGAGGTAATTGACTGCTGGACAGAAATCATAGTGATGGGCAATGAAATATAGAAAGTTGAGAGTACAGGATCTATTAAGAGAAGAGATTGCTCTGATAATTCAGAACGAGATACGTGATCCCGGTATGGGATTTGTTACCATACTTGGTGTGAAGATGAGCGATGATCTGAAAAACGCAAAGGTATATCTATCGATCTATGGGGATGAGGACAAAAAAAAGAGTACGCTCGAAGCGCTGAAGCGCTCGAAAGCCTACTTAAAATTTCTCCTCGGAAAGAGAGTAAAACTTCGATACTTGCCTGAGCTCAACTTTGTCATTGATGACACGTATGAAAAGGCCGCCAGAATAGAGGAAATACTGAAAAAAGAAGCCGATGACAGGAATGATAGAGAAGATTAAGCGATCGATAGAAGATGGAACACGGTTCCTCATTGCAAGCCATATAGACCCCGATGGTGATGCACTTGGTTCCATGTTTTCGCTTTACTGGGTGCTTAAATCACTTGGAAAAACAACATATGTTTATATGAAAGACGGTGTTCCCTACCGGTATGACTTTCTGCCGGGCCCTCAGGATCTGATACACACCGCACCCAGTGAGCACTTTGATGCCGTTTTTGTACTGGATTGCGGCAGTCTGTTTCGCGTCGGCGACGATTACGAGAAAATCGGAACGCTCGGACCTCTTATCAGCATAGATCATCACGAGACGAATGAGGCGTTTGGGATGATTAACCTGCTGGACAAGGCTGCTTCATCAACCGCCGAAGTCCTTTACAGTCTCTTTGTTTCGATGAACGTCGAATTTTCGCAGAATGTTGCCGTGAATATGTATACCGGAGTATTTACAGATACGGGTTCCTTGAGGTACGAAAACACAAATCCCAAGGCGTTCGATATATGCAGGAGAATGGTTGAAGTCGGCGTGAAACCTGCTTACGTGGCCAGAATGGTTTACGAGAACCATCCCAAAGAAAGGTTCTTACTCCTTGGTGAGGCGCTGAGGACTCTTCGAACAATTAGTGGAGAACGTGTTGCCCTGGCGTATGTGACGGAAGAGATGTTCCAGAGAACAGGAACAACGGGAGAATATGCTGATGGTTTTTCGGAAGAATTCAGGAAACTGAGTAATATCGAAGCTTCTGTATTCATCCGCCAGATTGCCGAAAGAAAATTCAAAATCAGCATGCGTTCGAAGGGTGTGATAGATGTGGCGGCTATTTGTGGACATTTTGGAGGCGGCGGTCACAAGAATGCGGCAGGTTGTTCGATTGAAGGCGATTTGGCACAAGTCCAGGAAAAGATTGAAACCATCCTGAACACATCAATAGATTAGGTTTTAGCGGAGGCTGGGTGAACGGGTTCTTGATTATCGATAAGAAGGCAGGCATGTCCTCATACGATGTAATACGTCGTCTGAAGGGAATAACTACATTTAACAAAATTGGTTATATAGGAACGCTTGATCGGAATGCCACCGGTATTCTTCCGGTTGCGCTTAACGAGGGTGTGAAGTTGATACCCTTCATGGAGAATGTGGAGAAGGCATACCGGGCCCGTTTTTTGCTGGGTACGGTGACGGATACCCTGGACATAGAAGGCAAGGTGCTTGCCGAGAAAGAGGTAGCAGCCTTTGACAGACACATTATCGAGGAGACGCTTCAGGGTTTTTTGGGAAAAATAGTCCAGCGTGTTCCCATGTATTCTTCAAAAAAGGTAAACAAGAAACCTCTTTACAAATGGGCGCGCAAGGGTGTTAATGTGGAAGCGCCTCAGAAAGAGGTGACTATCTTTGATATTACGCTTCTGGACTATACACATCCGTATGTGGATGTCGAAGTGACTTGCTCGAAAGGAACGTATATCCGGGCTCTCTCGTTTGATTTCGGTGAGAAACTGGGATGTGGATCAACCTTGTACTCCTTGAAAAGGACACGCCACGGAGAATTCACGGAGAGTATGGGAATTGATGTTGATTTGTTCAACTCAAAAGAAGATTTAATTAACTATTTATTATTGTTGGAAAATGTTCTACAATCTGTGCGTGGTGTTACGATTGAAACCGCGCTTGAGAAGTTTTTGAAGCAGGGTATGCCTGTCCCGATTACCGGTAATGTCAAGGAATGGAAAGAAGGAGAGGCGGCAAGATTGCTGGACAAAAAGGGCACTCTCATCGGTATAGGACTTGCCGATTGCGTGTCGAAGACTATAAAAATTAGAAGATTGATTAACAATTAAGGAGGATTTATGGCACTTACCACGGAACACAAAAGGGGAGTCATCGCGGATTTCAAAGTCCACGAAACAGATACGGGTTCTCCGGAGGTCCAGATTGCTCTGTTGACAGAGAGAATCAAGGGACTGACGGAACATTTCAAAAAGTTCGAAAAGGACCATAACTCGAGAAGAGGTTTGCTCGTTCTGGTAGGCAGTAGGAGAAGACTCCTCAATTATCTGAGGAAGAAAAACGTGGACCGGTATAAGAAGGTTATTGAAAGACTTGGTCTCAGGAAATAAAAAATATATTTAACAGGAAAATCATATGAAAGAAAGCGTTACTATTGACTTCGCGGGAAGACCGCTCACCATCACGACTGGCGAAATGGCTAAACAGGCAGATGGAAGCGTCATTGTACAATACGTAGATACTGTCGTACTTGTCACGGCGGTAGCCGAAAAGGAGGAATCTCAGAATGACTTCCTTCCTCTTACGGTAAATTATCAGGAGATGTCATACGCAGCAGGGAAATTTCCCGGAGGCTTTTTCAAGAGGGAAGGAAGACCTTCTACCTTGGAAGTTCTCATGTCCCGATTGATCGACAGACCCTTGCGGCCATTGTTCCCGAAAGGATTCAGGAATGAAGTTCAGGTAATCGCTACGGTTCTCTCCGCTGACCAGGAAAATGATCCGGGAATGGTTGGAATGATTGGCGCATCGGCAGCAATGGTCCTTTCGGGGATACCTTTTGAGTCTCCATTTGCCGGTGTAAGAGTCGGTAGAAAAGACGGCAAATTCATGATCAACCCTGTACCTGCGGACATGGACGAAAGCGATATAGATATCGTCGTGGTCGGCACAAAAGACGCCATCCTTATGGTTGAAGGCGAGGCGCGTTTTGTGAGCGGAGATGATTTGATAGAGGCAATTCAGTTCGGCCATAACAGTATACAACCTGTTATACAGATGCAGGAAGAGATTATGGCAAAAGCGGCCAAACCGCAATGGTCTGTAAAGGAGCCGGAAGACGTAAGCTCATTACAAAAAGAAATAAGAGCCAAAGTGGAAAGGGAACTCCTGGAGAGCTTTGCGATAAAGGTCAAGCTCGATCGAGGGGCTCAACAAGGTCGTATACTTGCTGATCTGAAACAGGGATATCCGGAAACGGATGGACGGAAAATAGACAAGGTTTTTGATGCCGTGACAGGAGAAATAATGCGCGAACAGCTCCTGTCCACCGGAAAGAGGATAGACGGGAGATCATCCGAAGATATCCGGGATATTACCTGCCGAGTCGGCATTCTGCCACGGACGCACGGTTCTGCGCTCTTTACCCGTGGGGAGACCCAGTCCCTGGCTGTGACGACATTTGGTACAGCGGACGACGAGCAAAAGATTGAATCTCTCCATGAGGGAGAAACATACAAGTCATTCATGCTGCACTACAATTTCCCGCCTTTTGCGGTAGGGGAAGCTGCATTTCTCAAGTCTCCATCGCGGCGTGAAATAGGTCACGGCAATCTTGCTGAGCGTGCCCTCACGCATATTCTGCCTTCAAAGGAACAGTTCCCGTATACTATCAGGATTGTCTCCGAAATTCTGGAGTCCAACGGTTCTTCTTCTATGGCCACGGTGTGCGGAGGCTGTCTGTCGCTCATGGATGCCGGCGTGCCGATCAAGGAACCGGTGGCGGGTATTGCCATGGGATTGGTTAAGGAAGGCGATAAGGAGGTCATACTCTCAGACATCCTTGGTGATGAAGACCACCTCGGAGACATGGATTTCAAAATTGCCGGTACGCGAGAGACTATCACGGCGATACAGATGGACATCAAGATCAAAGGAATTACAAAAGACATTATGTCTAGGGCGGTCGTCCAGGCCCAGAAAGGCATCGGACATATACTGGATAAAATGCAGGAGACAATTTCTCAGCCAAGAGATCACCTTTCTCCATATGCCCCGCGGATTTTCACCATGCAGATCAAGCCCGACAGAATACGGGATGTAATTGGACCGGGAGGCAAGATTATTAGAGGTATTATTGAAGAAACCGGTGTGAAGATTGATATCGACGATTCAGGACTTGTGAAAATTGCTTCCGTTGACGAAGAATCGGCTAACGCCGCTCTTAACATGATAAAGATGCTGACCAAAGAGGTAGAGCGTGGAGCAATCTACACGGGGAAGGTCAAAAAAGTCATTGACGCGGGTGTCATTGTTGAACTGGGACCGAACATTGATGGTTTTGTTCACGTGAGCCAGCTTGCCGATGGGTTTGTCAAGAAAGCCTCTGATATCGCAAAAGAAGGCGATGAAATGACCGTAAAGGTCATGGAGATAGAAGATAACGGAAGGATAAAACTGTCCAGAAAGGCTGTATTGCGGGAACAGCAAGGGAATCGGGAGTAAATTGTATAAAAAAACCGTTCTCGAGAATGGTATTACTGTCGTTACCGATTCTATTCCGTACTTCTCAACGGTATCCCTCGGCATCTGGTGGAAGGCGGGAAGTCGCTACGAAGTCCCGGTTAACAACGGAATCTCGCACTTTATAGAGCATATGCTCTTCAAGGGCACGTCTAACCGCAGTGCCTATGATATAGCAAAAGAGTTCGACGCAGTCGGCGGCAGCATTAACGCGTTTACCGGAAAAGAATATACCTGTCTCTATGCGCGTGTCCTGAAGAAGGACATGAATATTGCTCTGAGCATAATAGCAGACATGTACAAGGATTCTCTGTTTAAGAACGACGACATCGATAAGGAACGTTACGTTGTTGCTCAGGAGATCAAGATGGTCGAGGATACCCCTGAGGAATCCATTTATGACATGTTTAATGCATCATACTTCAAGGACCACCCCCTCGGAATGACAATACTCGGTTCAGTAGAAAATGTGGAGCGGTTTGCGGACAACGAACTGAAGCAGTATTTCAGAAGATACTATACCCCGGAAACAGCCATAATAACCGTCACGGGTAGGGTAGATCATGATGATTGTGTGCGCAGGGTACAGCAATATTTTGCTGGCATACAGGGAAGCGGCATAGAACGTGATATGGGTGTACCTGTTCCAAATCGTGGAGTTAACATCTATGAAAAAGATCTGGAACATATCTATCTCTGTATTGGGACGGGCGGAGTCAGCCAGATAGACAAAAGAAGGTATCCGATGTATGTGCTGAATGCCATAATGGGCGGCAGCATGAGTTCCCATCTTTTTCAGGAAGTGCGCGAGCAGAGGGGATTGGTGTACAATATTTATTCGTATGTAAACTGTTATCATGATACGGGCACATTCGGCATATCAACATCAACATCGAGAGAATCCGTAGAAGAAGTCCTGTCACTAATAAAGGCAGAGATAAGACGGATCAGAGACGACGGGATTACGGACGCCGAATTGTCATTTTCAAAGGAACACATCAAAGGAAATCTTTTCATCTCTCTTGAAAGCTCCGAAACACGGATGGGAAGACTTGCCAAGAACGAGATCTATTTCAATGGTTACATCCCTCTCAAGGAAACGCTTCACGAAATAGATAGTATTCAGAAGAAAGATGTTGACATGATTGCGAGGGAGATCTTTGAAAAACCTGAAGAGATATCGATAACCGTTCTCGGCAATATCGCTGCTGACCGGGTCCAGAACATATGGAAAAATTGAAAGTTTCGATTGCCGTAATGGACGGAGCGTCGCTTCCGGAATATGCCACAGCTGCGTCATCGGGAGTTGACCTGAGGGCTTTTGTCGAGGAGCCGGTCTTGTTAAAGCCGCAGCAGCGGGCCCTTATCCGAACAGGGCTGTACATGGGAATACCGGAAGGGTACGAGGCTGAAGTGCGGCCGAGGAGCGGAATGGCCATAAAACATGGCGTGACGGTCCTTAATACCCCGGGAACCATTGACGCTGATTATCGAGGTGAAGTCGGCGTTATCCTTGTGAATTTAGGGGATGATCCGTTCACGATCAATAATGGAGATCGTATAGCCCAGATGGTGTTTAAGAAGGTTGAGCATGTGGAGTGGCTGCCGGTGGATTCCCTTTCGGAGACTTCACGCGGCCACGGCGGTTTCGGTTCAACCGGTAAGTAGTTATCCAGAGCATCACGACTTCGTTCATGCGTATCCTGTTGTTACCGTAAAACATCCTGTACATTTAAGTGTTTAGATGGCTCAGTCGATAAGTATTTGTGAAGGCAACACATACACGCAGGGACCAGACTGAAATACGTGGCGTCTTCATATAGTTCCAGACACACCCCAGGAGGTACCACGGTGAAAACATGGCTTAGAAATCTAAAACTTACAACAAAGCTCCTGATCGTTCCTTTAACGGCCGTCATATTCCTGGCCGTTTTCGGAATTGTCGTGTTCATAGGTTTCTATCAAGAGAAGAAGGCGCTGGATGACGTTGTGAACAAACGCTTCCACAATTACCAGTCTAGTGCAGACATTATCATAAACATCAATCAGATCCAGGGGCAGGTCTACAAACTGCAGGGGCTTGTCGCGGCAAAGGCGCCTGAGCCAAAAATAAAGTATGTCGCGGATAAATTGTCCACCTCGATAAAGGATCTCACAGACGCCATTCGAAAACTTATAGGCTCGCCGGTTCTTTCCAAAGAGGAGAAAGCAACGTTCCAGGAAATCATAGACTATCTGCTGAAATATGATGATGTCGCGAAAGACCTTACTAAAGAGGGTACGGAACTAAATACCATAGTCGGAATTGCAGACGGTATTTCTGAAACGATCAGTGAGAAAGCGGATGCCATTATCGCAACTGAAAAAAAACTGGGCGTAGATCAGTATAAAGAATCCTTAAAAGTCTTTAGAGTAGTTATTGTCATATCGCTTATCGTTTTCCTGGCGGCCGTAATTCTTCCCGTACTTATAAGCCTGACGATGAGATCAATTATACTGAGCCCGATTCAAAAGGCGGCTGATTCACTGCGGCGTGTAACACAGGGAGACCTGACCGGGAGAATTGACTTGGATTCCTCTGATGAAATAGGTGAAATGGTGCGGGATGTGAATGCTCTTACTGAGACCCTGCACGAAACGATCAAACAGATAGCAACGAGCAGCAATGATGTTTCATCTGCCGCAGCAATGCTTGATAATGCGACTGAACAAATGGCAACAGGTGTTGAGGAAGCCGCAATGCAGGTCAACTCGGTGGCTACGGCCAGCGAAGAGATGAGCAAGACGACATCAGAGATCGCCCAAAACTGTGTCATAGCCGCAAAAAGCTCTCAGGAAGCGAGTGATTCCGCCAACACGGGCGAGACAATAATTACGGAGACAATCGACGTAATGAACCGGATCAACAGCAATGTCAGAGATTCAGCACAGATTATCAGAGAACTGGGTCAGAGATCGGATCAGATTGGTGAAGTGGTTGGACTCATCAATGATGTTGCCGATCAGACAAACCTCCTTGCTCTGAATGCCGCCATTGAAGCTGCGCGGGCCGGAGAGCACGGTCGTGGTTTTGCGGTGGTTGCGGACGAAGTGCGCAAGCTGGCTGAAAGGACCACACAGGCGACGCAGGAAATCCGTCAGACAATTCAGTCAATGCAGCTGGAAACTAAAAAGGCGGTTGTCTCCATGGAGGAAGGGGTCAAAGACGTAGGTCAGGGCGCCATCGAAGCACAAAAGTCGGGTGATGCATTGAAGCATATACTCAATCAGATTACCAAAGTCACGACTGAGATTAACCAGATAGCGGTGGCATCGGAGGAAGAAACCGCGACTACGAATGAAATCGCTTCAAGTATTCAACAGATCTCTCAGGTCATGCAGGAGACTGCACGCCGTATCCAACAGAACGCGGAGGCATCGGCAAAACTTGCGAGCCTTTCAAAAAACATGGACGGCATAGTGGGGAGGTTTCAGCTCTAGGGCGGAAATCGGAAAACCGAATTCGGAATTCGCAAGCAGTTCAATGTCCAGCGTTGTCAACACAAATAGTGACTGGGACAACTCTTGACCTTTAAGAGCTTGTCCTTTATCTTTGCCCTTGAACCTTGAACCTTGAACCTTGAACCTTGAACCTTGAACCTTGAACCTTGAACCTTTCGGGAAACATTCCGGTTGACATAATATGGCGTAATGCGATAACATCATGCCAATCCGTAACCGAATTTATGTCCCTATACGATCACCTCGACAGTTTTATTCAATACTTGATCTCCGAGCGGGGCTCATCGCCGCACACTGTTGAGGCGTACAACAGGGACATCCTCACATTCATCAGATTTTACGAAGAATCCTGCGCGGGTACGCCCGAACGTCGGCATATTGAAGCGTATATGGGACATCTTCACGAGAAGGGAAAACAGGCGAGGAGTATTGTTCGCGCAATCTCAGCTCTGAGGAGTTTTTTCAATTTCCTGCTTCTTGAGGGAAAAATACACTCTAACCCGCTCGATGATGTGGAGGTTCCGAGATTTAAGGCTCCTATGCCCAAGGTGCTCAGTGAGAACGAGATTCTCGATCTCATCAGGATGCCTGAAGGGGCGAAGACCTCCCTGCGCGACAGGACAATGCTGGAACTCCTTTACGCGACCGGACTCCGTGTTTCTGAACTGACAAAGCTGAAATTGAGCGATATAAATCTGAATGCGGGTTTTGTCATAACCATGGGAAAGAGGTCAAAAGAACGTGTGGTGCCGCTCGGCACCTACGCACGTGATGTAATAAAGTTATACCTCGAGACAGACGCACCAAAAAGTGTATATCTGTTTTCAAACCACAGGGGCAAGCCTCTCACACGACAGGCTATATGGAAGATCATACGGAAATACAGCACGGGATTGCCAACCGGTCATGTGTCCCCGCATACGATACGGCATACCTTCGCGACTCACCTCCTGCAGGGTGGGGCGGACCTGCGTTCCGTACAGATCTTGCTGGGGCATGAGGACATATCGACGACGCAGATATACACACACGTGGACAGCAAAAGGCTCAAAGAGATACATAAGAAATTTCATCCGAGAGACTAATGGAAGTTATTACGTCCCATGTAAACGCCGATTTCGATTCCCTGTCGTCCATGGTTGCGGCCAAGAAACTCTATCCGAATGCCATACTCGCATTCCCCGGTTCACAGGAAAAATCTCTACGTGATTTCCTCATCCATTCGACACTCTATTTGTTTGATATCGAAAAAGCCACCAGGATTAATTACGATAACATCGACACGCTGGTGCTCGTCGACACGAGACAGAAATCCCGCATCGGAGAATTCGCCAAAGTTGCCGAAAAAGGTAAGGCAAAAGTCCATATCTACGATCATCATCCCATCTCAGAGGATGACGTCAAAGGCGATGTTGAAGTAATCAGGACAATCGGTGCGACCGTTAGTATCCTGGTCGAAATGATAAAACAAAAGAATATCCCGATAACTCCTGAAGAGGCAACCGTGATTATGCTCGGTATCTATGAAGAGACGGGCAGTTTCAAATTCTCGTCAACGACGACAGCCGATTTTGAAGCGGCATCGTACCTGCTATCGAAAGGTGCGAATGTCAATGTCATCTCGGATATGCTCGTACGCGAGTTGACACCCGAACAGGTTTTTCTCCTGAATGACATTATCAAGAACGCAGAAGTCTACAACATCAACGGCATTGATGTTGTGATAACGGAGGCAAGTACCGAAGAATATGTTGGTGATCTGGCCGTTATCGTGCACAAGTTCCGTGATATGGAAAATGTGAACGCCGTGTTTGCTCTGTTTAGAATGGAGGACAGAGTTCATATCATCGGGCGTAGCCGCATACCGGAAGTTGATTCGGGATACATCATGTCTCTCATGGGTGGTGGCGGGCACCGGGTGGCCGCGTCGACCACAGTGAAAGACCGGACGCTGATAGAGGTAAAGGACAAACTGCTTGAGACCCTGAGATTCAATGTTAAGCCGTTATGGAAAGCAAAAGACATCATGTTCTTCCCTGTCAAATCAATTGACTCCTCCACTTCTATTCATGAAGCGAAGAATATCATGACGAAGTACAACATCAACGCTTTGCCGGTATTTTCCGGCGAGAATGTGGCCGGTATAATAACGCGGCAAATAGTTGAGAAGGCGGCCTTTCACAGACTGGAGAATATTCCCGTACGTGAATATATGTTCACTGAATTCCAGACGGTTGCCCCTGACGATTCGCTGGAAAAGGTGAAGGAAAAGGTCATCGGCAGTACCCAGAGGTTTCTACCGGTTATAGAAGACGGTGAACTGAAAGGCGCAATTACGCGCACGGACCTGCTGAGGATCCTCGAAGATGAAATCGCGAAGACTGTATTGGAGAAAATGGAGTTTCATGAGAAATATGTGAAACGAAGAAACGTCAAGAGAATCATGGAAGAACGCCTGTCCGAGATTGTCTTGAAGAGGCTCGAAGAAATTTGCACCCTTGCTGATGACCTTGGATATCACGCGTATCTGGTAGGGGGGTTTGTACGGGACCTGCTCCTGAAAAAAAACGAAAATTACGACATCGATATCGTGATCGAAGGCGACGGCATTTCGTTTGCTCAGGAAATGGCAGCACGTTTCAAGGTCAAGATCCGTTCGCACAGCGAATTTGCAACTGCGAAAATACTGTATTCTGACGGCTTCAAAATCGATATCGCTTCAGCAAGACTGGAGTACTATAAAGCGCCCGCTGCCCTTCCCATTGTGGAACATAGTTCGCTGAAACTCGACCTCCACAGGCGTGATTTTACCATCAATACGCTGGCCATCTCTTTGAATAAAAACACGTATGGGGAACTGATCGACTTTTTCGGAGCGCAGAGAGACATCAAGGAGAAGACGATCAGGGTCCTTCACAGTCTGAGCTTCGTGGAGGATCCGACCAGAGTTTTTCGGGCTATTCGATTTGAAGTCCGGTTCGGTTTCAAGATCGGTAAGCATACCCTGGATCTGATTAAGAATGCGGTAAAGATGAATTTTCTACTGAAAATACGCGGCAAAAGAATCTGGACCGAACTGGCATTGATCCTTCACGAAGACGCGCCTGAGGCAATCCTTAAGAGACTTGACACGCTCGATCTGCTGAGATTTGTCTCACCTGTACTTTTGTTTAGTGTGGAAAAGGAGAAGCTCTTCAGACAAATGCATGATGTGTATACCTGGTATGAATTGTTGTACAAAGGAAAGACCCCTGAGCGGGTGCAGTATTACGTCCTTGGGCTAACGGACCATTTAAAAAGCGAGGACATTTCTGTCTTCTGCAATAACATGGAAATGAACGAGAGTACTCGAAAAAGGATCATAAGCAATGCGGAGCGGATTCGGGACGCCATGGCAAAGCTTTCCATGGGAATTTCCGTCATGAAGAGAAGCGCTATATTCAGGATACTGGAGCTCCTGTCAACGGAGGCAATGCTCTTCATTATGGCCAAAACAAGATCTGAAGAGATCAGGAAAGCGATTTCCGGATATATTACGAACCGTGACTTGTATAAACCTTTTACGACAGGTGAGGATATCAAAAGAATCGGGCTGCCCGAAGGACCACTCTATAAAGAAGTGCTTGAAAAGCTGAAAGATGCTAAAATAGATACACATCTGAAAACAAAAGAAGAGGAGCTGCAGTATATCAATCATTATTTAACGGAGAAAGGTCTTATAAAATGAGTCTTATCATACCATCGCTGGAAGTACAGCTTGAATGCTACGAGGGCCCTATGGCGGTTCTCATAACTCTCATCAAACGCAACAAGATCAGCATCTGGGATATTCCTATATCTGTGATCACCGAGCGGTTCCTGCAGTATGTCGAATTTGTCAAAGACATGAACCTGAAAATTGCCGAAGATTTTATTGAAATGGCCTCTCTCCTCATCTTCATAAAATCCAAAATGTTGCTGCCGTCGAGCGGAAATAATGATGATGAGAATGCGGACCCGAGGGAAGAGTTGATTGAAAGAATTATCGAATACGAGCGCCTGAGGAGTATGGCTGTGGCGCTCGGTGAACTCCCGGTGCTCGAAAAAGACGTCTTCCCGATCGGCAACGGCGCTGTCGAAAAGGAGCCGGAAAACGACCTGCTTGCTTTGTGTAATCTCTACTTTGAACTGATCAAAGTGAGGGAAGACCGGTTTCTGACAGTGCGTGAAGTTAGGCCCACACTGGAAGAGCGGCTTGAGGTACTAAAACAGATTTTGGACGAATCGGGCCTCTTTGAATGGGACCTCTACGGAGAACAGGACAGAAACGAACGTGTCGCGACTGTGCTCGGAGTGCTTGAGCTCGCGAAAGTCAGGACTGCAACACTGACGCAGCGAAGACCTTTCGGAAAGATCATTCTCAAGAGAAGGGAATTCAGATTGCCGCGTGCCTCGGCAGGATCTTCAACTGCCGAAGAGATGCGTGAGATCGATATCGAGCTCGATGCACAACACTCGGAATATATCGACTCGGATACTCAGGGCGGAAGTCAAACCTATTTGGATGAGGACCCACAACACGAGATGCCAAATTAAGTGAGATGAGTTAAACTGTAAGAAGACGAGGGACGATCGACGACCGCTGCGCTTGGACGAGAAATGCAGAGGACAAAGGCGTTCGGAGTTGTTAGTTCGGAGACAGAGAAACTGACTCTACGACCCGATGACTCAATGACCCAAGGACTCTACGACCCGACGACCCGATGATTCTGTGGCAGTCAGGTAAGATATATGGAACGTGACATACTGATTAATATGAATCCGAAGAAGGAGAGAAGCATGCGAGCCCACAAGGGGAGAAGGATCTTTCTAATAGTTGTCATCGTTGTGGCCGTACTATTTGGTGCATTGTATCTGATGGGTATGATCAGCAGCAAGGTTACCGGCAAGATAGGGGTAATAGAAGTGGAAGGGACTATCGCTGATTTGAAAGAGGTTATGCAGGACGTGGTCGATTTCAAAGACGATGACAGCATCAAGGGTGTAATCCTGAGAATTAATTCTCCCGGTGGAGCGGTTGGACCCACGCAGGAAATGTACGCCGAAATCAAAAAACTGACACAGAAGAAAAAAGTTTATGTTTCAATGGGATCGGTATGTGCGTCGGGCGGATATTACCTGGCTGTAACAGGCGAGAAGGTCTATGCCAATCCTTCGACGATCACCGGTTCAATAGGTGTGATCATGGAGCAGGCGGTTGTGCAGGATCTTCTGAAGAAAATCGGTGTGGAAACGAATACAATAAAGACCGGGGATATGAAGGATACAGGCTCGCCTTTCCGCAAGATGAGGGATGACGAAAGGAAATACCTGCAGGCTGTGATTGACGACATTTATGAACAGTTCGTTCAGGACGTTGCGCAGGGAAGGAAAATGCCCGTTGAGCAGGTGAAACAGCTGGCGGACGGCCGGATATTTACAGGGCTGCAGGCGAAGCAGGCAGGTCTCGTGGATAATATCGGTACCTTCTACGATGTTGTCGCCGATATGCAGAAGGTACTCGGCATGCGGGGAAAACCAGAACTTGCATACGGTAAGAGACCGTTCTCACTCATGAGATGGCTTCTCTCGTCGGCAATTCAGGATATGGTCTTTAAAGCCACATCATCACCGATACAGTTTTTATATAAACCGTA
>CAYYLU010000026.1:0-25873 GCA_964472475.1 uncultured Syntrophus sp.
GGCAGCAATTATTCCGATAGGAGGTGGCAATTTTGGCGGTAAAATTCAGATTGACAAGGTTCGGTTCAAAAAAGAAGCCGTTTTACAGGATCGTAGTGGCTGACGAGAGATCTCCAAGAGATGGTAGATTCATTGAAAAAGTGGGTTCGTATGACCCTTTGTCAGTGCCTGCTCAGGTGATTCTGGATAAAGAAAAGATCCAGTCCTGGTATGAAAAAGGTGTGAGACCCACAAAAACAGTGGAGAACTTGTTCAAAAAAGAAGGGGTGTTAAAGCAGGCTGTATAAAAAGCATTTGGAGGTGGAGTTGTGTTAAAGGAACTTGTGGAATATATGGCGAAGGCTCTGGTTGATAATCCGGACGACGTAAAAGTCGCCGAAATTGAAGGTGAGAAAACGTCTGTTATCGAGCTTGCCGTGTCAAAAGATGATCTCGGGAAAGTCATCGGAAAACAGGGAAGGACGGCACGGGCAATGCGTACAATATTGAGTGCTGCTTCAACGAAGGCTAGAAAAAGAGCGGTACTCGAAATAATCGAGTGATGAAGTGGATCCCTGTGGGCCGTGTGGTATCAACGCAAGGCATACGGGGAGAAATCAAATTCTACTATTACAATGAGGTGCACGAGGATCTTCTTCGATACACCTCATTGTTCATTGTACAGAGCGGCGTTGAGAAAGAACTGAAACCCAAGCGTGTCAGATTTCACAAAAATATTGTCATAATTCAGTTCGAAGGTATAAACAACAAAGACATAGCCGCATCACTGGTTAACAAAGAGCTTTTTGTTCGTGAAGAGGACCTCGACAGACTTGATGAAGGTGAGTATTACGAGTATCAACTCGTGGGCCTCGATGTCCTGGATTCAAAAAAACATAAGGTAGGATCAGTGGAATCTGTACTCAACACAGGCGCTCATAATGTACTCATGGTGACGGGAAAAAAGGGTTTTGCCGTGCCGCTTGTAGAAGGGTTTGTCACTGAAATCGACATCACGAATGGAAACATCTGTATTGATGAGGGAGCGCTTGAACCTTGATATTTACTGTATTGACATTGTTCCCGGAGATCTTCAAATCGCCGCTTTCCGAGAGTATCATCAAAAAGGCTGTTGACAAGGGTCTTCTTTCATTTAACATAATAAACATCAGAGACTTCGCTCAGGATATTCACAGAACGTGTGATGATAGCCCCTATGGCGGAGGACCCGGTATGGTAATGAAAGTCGAGCCCATCCATAAAGCTATGAAGCATGTAGAAACAGAATACGGAAAACCCAGATTTGTGCTCCTGTCACCGCAGGGGAGGGTTTTTGACCAACAGACTTCCGATAGGCTCTCAAAGGTTCCCAGTGTATGTCTTATATGCGGACGCTACGAAGGCGTGGATGAAAGACTACTGCAGTTTGTGGATGAGGAAATATCCATCGGAGATTTTGTCGTATCGGGGGGAGAGTTTCCGGCCTTGATTATAATTGACTCGGTCGCGCGCTGCATTCCGGGTGTCCTGGGTAATGAGGATTCAATTGTTACCGAAAGCTTCCGTGAACATCTCCTGGAATATGCCCAATACACACGGCCCGACATCTATCTGGGCGAGTCGGTGCCGGAGGTGCTGTTGTCCGGTAATCATGAACGGATTCGCAAATGGAGGAGAAAGGAATCAATCAGGAGAACAATTCTCAGAAGACCGGACCTGCTCAATTCTTTCACGCCGTGTGAGGAGGACAAAATCATTATGAAGGAAGTAATGGAGGAGATCACTGAATAAGCTCAGCATAGGGGTTATCCATTATCCCGTATACGATAAAAGAAAGGATGTCGTTGCGACCAGTCTAACAAACCTGGAAATACATGATATTGCAAGAACATGCATGACTTTTGGTATTAACTTATGCTATATTGTTACGCCTCTGGCAAAACAGCGCGATATAGCTGCGAAGCTGCTAGAACACTGGATTAACGGGTATGGCTCAACGTACAATCCGGTGAGAGGCAAGGCCCTTAGAAAAGTGCGGGTCCTGAGCAGTATTCAGGAGATGGTAGCCGAACTTGGAGAAGATGGAATCCCGCTGATTGTAGGCACTTCATCCAAGGAACGGCCTGGTAAAGGCATAGGCTATCAGGAGCTGAAAACATTCAGTGAGCTCGAGAAACGACCGGTGGTCGTATTGTTTGGGACCGGGTGGGGGCTAACAGACGAAGTAATTGAAAGTTGTGACAGGATGCTTGATCCCATAAAAGGGAATGGTGATTACAACCATCTCTCTTTGCGTATGGCTATCGGGATCATACTTGATAGAATTTTTGGCGAAAGAGGAGGATGCAATGAATGAGATGGTAGATTTGATGGAAAAAGAACATATGAGGCTGGACCTCCCCGAGGTCACGGTTGGGGATAACGTGAAAGTGTATACACGCATCTTTGAGGGTGATAAAGAACGTATCCAGGTATTTGAAGGTGTGGTAATCCGCAAACGTGGAGGTAACACGAGGGCCACGTTTACCGTTCGAAAGGTCTCGTACACGGTCGGCGTCGAGAAAACATTTCCAAAACATTCTCCACTTATCGACAAAATTGAGACGACGAGCAAGAGCAAGGTGCGGCGTTCCAAGCTTTACTACCTCAGAGGTCTGAAAGGCAAGGCCGCAAAACTGAAAGAAAAAAGAGACTAATGAACTGCTGTCTGCTTACAGGTCTTGTAGGCGGAGTTGATGAAGCCGGAA
Source organism: uncultured Syntrophus sp. (assembly GCA_964472475.1). GTDB lineage: Bacteria > Desulfobacterota > Syntrophorhabdia > Syntrophorhabdales > Syntrophorhabdaceae > PNOF01. Next base: position 2,727 of record CAYYLU010000026.1, read on the forward strand.
GAGGCCCGCTTGCGGGCCCTGTTGTCTCCTCTTGTGTGATCTGGAAGAACCTGCCGGAAGATAAGAAAGGCGTTGCCGATTCCAAACTCTTGAAGGAAAAGGCGAGGTCGGGCTTGTTTTCGTGGATTATTGAATCGGCATTTATGGTCGGAGTCGGCATAGCAAGTCATGAAGAAATTGATGATATAAATATTCTGCAGGCAAGTCTTCTTTCAATGGAACGGGCCATCAGCGCTACCGGCGTAAACCCTGAACTTATTCTTATTGATGGTAACCGGAACCTGGTACATTATTCCCAAAGTAAAGCAATTGTAAAGGGCGATCGCAAGTGCTTCTACATTGCTTCAGCATCGATTGTTGCGAAAGTTGTGCGTGACCGCATTATGAGCAACTATCATTATCTTTATCCGGAATACAATTTCAGAAAACATAAAGGGTATCCGACAAAGGACCATGAAGCTGCCATCGTGCAACATGGTGTTTCTCCCATACACCGACGAACCTTTCGCGGTGTTAAAGAATACTGCTGAAGCGTGGAACCTGAATGACCACAAAAAAAGAAATCGGTGCGGAAGGTGAAGACCTGGCCGTGAGGACGCTTAAGAAGAGTGGTTATCGGATAATACAGAAGAACTATCGTACAAAATTCGGGGAAATAGATATAGTTGCCGAACATAAGGATTGCCTGGTATTCGTTGAGGTGAAACGCCGCAGTACGGGTATCTATGGAATGTCATTCGACGCCGTTGGCATCAGGAAGAAGAGGCACATTATCAGGACCGCTCAGTGTTACTTGAAAGAATTCAAGTGCGAGAACCGCAAGACCCGTTTTGACGTGGTTGGCATAGACGATGATAAAGTTAGAATTGTTCAGCACGCTTTTATGTTGGAGGATACCGTAAAATGGTAGATCCGGGCATGCTGAACATTCTCAAGGCTCTAAGAGACGGAAATATAACTGTCGAGAAGGCGTGTGAGACATTTCAAAATATGCCGTATGAAAACTTGCAGCATGCCAGGATTGACCACCACCGCTCTATGCGGAAAGGTCTTCAGGAAGTCGTATTCGGTCAGGGGAAGACGCTCGACCAGATTGCTGATATTATTACTTCCATGAAAAGAAATAGACAGAGCGTCCTTATTACCCGCGTTGACGGGGAAATGGCTGCAAAACTGATGAGAAGGTTCCGGACTGCCAGGTACAACGGAGCGGCTCGTTGCCTCACGGTATCAGTGGGAAAGGAAATCATCGAAGGGAAGGGTACAGTCCTTGTCGTATCTGCCGGCACAAGTGATATCCCGGTGGCTGAAGAGGCATACGTTACATCGACTTTTTTCGGCAACAAAACAGAAAAACTCTATGATGTCGGAGTAGCAGGGATTCATAGATTGTTCGATAATATTGACATGCTGAGGAAAGCCAGAGTCATCATCGTAACAGCAGGCATGGAGGGTGCCCTTCCGTCGGTAGTCGCGGGCCTTGTCGGTGTTCCGGTACTGGCCGTACCCACAAGCATCGGGTACGGCGCCAGCTTTGGCGGAGTCTCAGCACTTCTTGCCATGCTTAATTCGTGTTCTACGGTTTCTGTTTTTAATATTGACAACGGCTTTGGTGCAGCGTACTTTGCGACCCTTATAAACAGACTATGAGAATTCTCTATATTGACCCGATATTCGGCATCAGCGGCGACATGATGATCAGCGCACTCATTAATGCCGGATTACCTTTTTCTGAAGTTGAAGTCTTACTGAAGAAACTGCCCGTCAGTGTGCCTTTCATTGAACCGGTGGATATGACACATGACGTCTTTCGGGGAACACATCTGAACATTGCGGATTCGGATATACACTTGTCTATTTCCGAAATGGAGAACATACTGGCTGCAATAGACATCGGTGACAGGATGCGACAGCATGCTCGTGCCATGCTGGAACTGATCCTCGCGGCGGAATCAAAAATACATGGTACAACCCGGGAAGAACTGCATCTACACGAACTCTCCAGCATTGACACTTTGATCGATTTGCTGTGCGTCTCCGCTGGAATTGACTATTTCGGAATTGAGAAGGTGTTCTGCGGGCCGGTTCCCTGCGGGCGAGGGACAATTAAGACGGCGCACGGAATCATCCCGAATCCTCCGCCGGTTACACTTGAAATCCTTTCGGGGTGCCCTCTGGTTTTCTACGACGAGCCTTTGGAGCTGACCACACCAACCGGTGCGGCTATCGTCAAACACTTTGCGCACAAAACGAAGAGTGCTCCACCCTTTGTCCCGGAGAAAATCGGATACGGTGTTGGATCATACAAGACCGTTAGGCCGGACGTTCTCAGGATTTTCATCGGGTTATCAGAAAGCAATGACGAAGAGATCTGGATGCTCGAATGTGACATTGACGATATGGAAATGGAGTATGTCGGAGCTGCAGCTGACAGGATAAGGGACGCGGGTGCGCTTGATGTTCTTTATTTTCCTGTGTTTATGAAAAAGGGAAGACCGGGCATTCGATTATCAGTGATCGTCTCCGACGCAAGCAAGAAAAAGATTGTCGATACGATTTTACGTGAAACAACGACTTTCGGCCTGAGAATGAGGAAAGAAAAAAGAGAAGTGCTTCGGCGTGAGATAAAGATTGCCGAGACATCACTCGGTCCTGTCCATGTGAAGTATGGATTTGATGCGACCGGAACAGTAATCAAGACGCATGTCGAATTTGAAGATGTCAAGCAGATCGCAGACAACAACAATATCCCCTACGCGGCTTTGTTAACTGCGATTAAGTCTGAAGTGAAATAGAGGTTCTTACTTCGTCAATGAATCCTGATTGACAATTACCTGCCGGTGGGCGGATAATAGCTCCAGGGAAGAAGGACGAAGGGGTGATTCCGGTTCCTCAATGGTATTCGGGGCCTGAGTTTTTCTGCAGGAGCTGTCAGTTGGTTCTTTTCAAAAAGAAGCGGATGTCCTTAAAAAGACCCGCTTTTATCTGACTGTCTATCTTATTGACGATTTCTCTTTTCATGTAACGCAACTGTGTCAGCCAGACAGGATCATCAACCTCAATAAAGAGCACCTTATCGTTAATGTTGACCGGCCGCGTATGCGCCGCCAATCTTTCCCCGACCATTTCTGTCCATGAACTGAAGATCTTGATCTCATCCAGGTTCCGAATATTATGGCCTTTGAGAATTTTCCCAAGGGTGCTCTTAAGCGGCACAAACGCCATCATCAACCCTCAATACGCGGGAATATGGGTGGGACCTTGTCGATTGCCGCCACATCATCGGGTAGATAGAACCGCATTTCCTGTTCGAAAATTGCTTCGTCGATTGATCTACTAAGACCGATGGCATTCCAGGCTGCCTGAGTTTTGGTTGGCATAAAAGGGTACAGGAGCAGACTTGCTATGCGCAGACTATTCCAGATCATGTAGAAAATCGTTGCCACTCTCGGGTCATTCTCTTTTGCGAGTTTCCACGGTGCTTCCGAATCGATATACTTGTTCAAAACCGAGATGATCTCGAAAACATTCTGCAGGGCCTTGTGGTATGCAAAGATCTCCATCTCGGTCTGGTATCCGGTTACGCACTTCATCACGGTCTCCTGAACGAAATCGTCGGCACCTGTTTTTTTCGCACACTGTTCAATCTTTCCTTTTAGAAACTTTCCGATCATAGTGACGGTTCTACTCGTCAGATTTCCAAAATCATTCGCAAGATCTCCGTTTATTCTGTGCACGATAGCATCTTTGGAGAAGTCTCCATCCATCCCGAATGGCACTTCCCTGAATAAGAAGAAACGGAATTCATCGACTCCGTATTCCTGTATGATGTCATGTGGATCAACGACGTTTCCGAGAGACTTGGACATCTTCTGTCCTTCTATAGTCCACCAGCCGTGCGCGAACACGTGCCGAGGCGGTTCAAGACCATACGACATGAGAAAACTCGGCCAGTAAACTGCATGAAATCTGAGGATGTCCTTTCCGATAAGGTGTGCGTCACATGGCCAAAACGTATTGAAGTGCTCGTTATCTTCCAGAAATCCAATGCCGCTCAGGTAATTGGCAAGGGCATCAAACCAAACGTAGACTATGTGTTTTTCGTTGCCGGGAATAGGAATACCCCATTCAAAACTTGTTCTGCTCACGCTTAAATCTCTCAAACCACCTTTGACGAAGCTTGCAACCTCGTTAAACCTGATTTCGGGAAGAACGAAATCTTTATTCTTTTCCAACAAATCGAGGAGCGGCTGAGTATATTCTGATAGTTTGAAGAAATAACTTTCCTCTTTTAGCTTTTCCGGTTTTCTGAGGCAATCCGGGCACAATCCATCTTTTAACTGCAATTCAGTGAAATACGCTTCACATGAAACACAATACCAGTCTTCATATTCTCCCAGATAGATGTCTCCTTTTTCCATCACCTTTTGGAAAACGTGTCGAACAACTTTCTTGTGCCGTTCCTCTGTTGTCCTGATAAATCCTGTATTCGTGATATTCAGCGCCTTCCAGAGGTCCGAAAACCGATGAACGATCCTATCGGAATGTTCCTGTGGGTGGATGCCCAGGGCATTTGCTGCTTTTTCCACCTTCTGGCCGTGTTCATCCGTACCGGTGAGGAAAAAAACCCGGTAGCCGCATATGCGCTTGTAGCGCGCCATAATGTCAGCCGCAATTGTTGTGTATGCATGTCCGATATGCGGTACATCGTTAATATAGTAGATTGGTGTGGTTATGTAATATTTCTTTTCCATTTAATGCTCCTGTGACAACATACAATATAAGAAACAATGAAACTGCGTAAAAATCGGCAGAAGAAGACTGAAAGGCCGGTGTCTGATTTCAGGATTGTTTGCCGCGATGCTCTTTACTATTCTTCTTTGGCTGCTGACCTGCCTCACTGTTCTGTTTGATCTCCTGTTCTGTTAAAAGGCGTATATCCTTGAGTGGAAGCGTTACATCTTTCCCGTCATCCAGATGTATGGTCAGCGTTGAATTCAGAGTGTTGTGTTTAATCACCTTGCCTTCGCCCTGCGGCACCACCACTTTCTTTCCTATCTTCGGAAATCCTTTCTTGTAACTGAGATACGTGTCATATTCGTATGAAAGGCAACACATAAGCCGGCCGCATATTCCAGATATTTTGGCCGGATTCAAAGCGAGATGCTGCTCTTTCACCATCTTAATGGAAACTATGGAGAAGTTGTGGAGAAAGCGCCTGCAGCAGACCGTATTACCGCAATTACCCAGACCGCCTATAATTTTTGCCTCGTCGCGAACTCCCACCTGCCGCAATTCTACACGGATCTTAAACTCCTTTGCGAGTTCTTTTACGAGCTCCCTGAAATCAACCCGGCTTTCAGATATGAAGTAGAAGAGCAGTTTTGTGTTGCCAAACAGATATTCAGTGCTAAGGAGTTTCATTGGCAGGTTCATTTCTGCTATTTTTTGTTTACAGAAATCAAAAGCATGCTGTTCTTTTTCTTTCAGCGTATGATATTCATCTATTTCTTCTTGCGTAGCCTTCCGCGTGATCCTTCTCAGGCCTTCCTTCACAGATTCTATCGGTTCCGTAAGCACGGTGCCCAGACACAATCCCTTTTCAAGATCACATATTACACGATCTCCGGCACCTATCCCATCGGGAACTTCCAATTCAAGCATACCTGTGGATCTATCAAGATTGACATAGCAGCTTCTCATGTTGCATTTACCTCATCATTTGAAAAAGCAGGTTCTCAAAGCAAAGTGCTTTGTTGATATTATACCGTATTATGAAAAGGGTTTCCTGCAATCTTTTCATTGCCTCGGCCAGCCACACCTCATCTGCTTTGGGCCATTGCAAAAATTCGTACAGGTCTGCATTGACGATCTGTTTCGTATCGGGTGAACGTTTGAACACCGTCAGGTCCCGGAGGAAGGAAAGAAGAAAACCCAGGAATATTTCGTAGCCGCCTTGTATTCGCGAGATCTTCTCTGAAATGTATGAAGCAGTCACAAAATCCGGCTGTTTCCGGGTGATGAGCTCTACGATCGCTCGTCTGAGCTGAAAATTTGTATCTTCCGCCCAAAAGAGACCGCAATGCGCGCTTCCGTAAGATATATCAGCGAGAAGCCCGGCGCGCTCATTATCCATGCCCTGTGTCAAAGCGAAAAAGGATTTCAGTAGCTCCCGGGAAAGAGCGCTGAAGAATATTCTCGTACAGCGTGATCGTATGGTGGCCGGTATTCCCTTCTCAACAGATGTGATGAGAAAAAAATGATTATACGGCGGAGGTTCCTCGAGTGTTTTCAACAGAGCATTTGCCGCTTCCCTTGTCATGGTTTCCGCGTTATCTATAATGATGATCCGTTTTTCGCTTTCGTACGGATATTCGGAGACTTCTTTACCGATCATACGGGAATCATCAATGCCGATGCTTCCTTCAGATTCCATGACAATCAGGTCCGGGTGAGTACCACGTATGAGTTTCACACATGCAGGGCATGCGCCACAGGCTGATCCTGATCGGCAGAACAGGTATTGCGTAAACGTCTTTGCCAGCATTTTCTTGCCGATACCTTCAGGCCCGGAAAACAGGAATGCATGAGGAATGTTTCCCTGCGTGAGAAGCCTTGTGAGAAAAGCCTTTTGACGGTCATGGCCTATGACTGTATTAAATGGCATCTGACCTCAGTGCCTCTCGTATTCTGCCGCGTATCTGTTGCTGTATGGTACCGATATCGAGTGTGGCATCTATAACGAGAAAACGATCCGGTTCCTTCTTTACCAACTTCTTATAACCCTGCCGGATCCGATTGTGAAATGAAATTTTCTCTTTCTCAAATCGGTCCATTTTTGCTGAACGTGCTTTCCGGACCAGCCCCTGTCGTGCCGGGCAATCCAGTACAATCGTGATGTCGGGGGCAACACCCCGTGTTGCCAGCCGGTTAAGAGTCCCGATCGTATCCAGGTCGAGACCGCGGCCGTACCCCTGGTATGCGTACGTCGCATCAGAAAATCTGTCGCACAGGACAATCACTCCGTTGCTGAGGGCCGGTTCAATAATCTCCTCTACGTGTTGAGCTCTCATTGCGGTGAAGACAAACAGCTCGCACATGGATGACACTTTTGATTCTGTGCGCAGGAAGGCCTCCCGTAGTTCCTCGCCGAACGGTGTACCTCCCGGTTCGCGTGTCCTAATGACTTTGTGTCCTTTACTTCTCAAATACGTGAAAAGAAGTTCGATCTGTGTGGTTTTCCCACAGCCCTCTATGCCTTCGAATGTAATAAACATATATCCTCGTTGTTGAGTCGTTGAGTCATGGAGTCATAGGGCTGCCGAAATCCTGACCCACGGTCATTTCATACGATTCTTGCTCGGTTCTTTAGCTCTCTGCCAAAACTGTTGAGCAACCTAGTTTATATCTTTTCGTCAAATTGTGTTGGACTCAACGACCCAATGACTGTTATTCCGCCTATTTCAACACCCTATCCATGTATTCTCCCGCTCCATTGCCGGGGCTTGCGTCGCCCCCTCCACCAGCTGAGCTGCTGGAGTCTCCTCCTCCCGCCTGCTGTGCAGGCTAAGGCGGGTATTCTATTTCAACACCCTATCCATGTATTCTCCCGTTCTTGTGTCGATGCGAACTTTGTCGCCTTCCTCGACGAACAGAGGCACATTTATGGTGTAGCCGGTTTCAAGGATAGCGGGCTTGGTGGCGTTCTGGGCTGTATTTCCCTTCACTCCGGGCTCTGTGCTTGTGATGACAAGCTCAACGAAGTTTTGAATATCAACACCAAGTGTTTTGCCCTGATAGAACAGTATGGTTGCGACCATACCCTCTTTAAGATAATTCTTTGCGTCTCCAAGGCTTTCCTCATCGATGAAAATCTGTTCGTATGTGGCTTCATTCATAAAATGGTAACTGGTGCCATCCTTATACAAGAATTGCATTTGTTTTTCTTCCATATCGGGAACTTCGAGTTTTTCCCCGGAACGATACGTCCTGTCGAGGACATTCCCGGTCACAAAACTCTTCAGGCGCGTCCTCACGAAGGCGCCTCCTTTTCCCGGTTTGACGTGTTGAAAGTCTGCGATCATAAAAGGTTCATTGTCGACCAGTACCCGCAAACCTTTTCGAAATTCCGATGTGCTGACAATCATTGCAGCCTCCTATTTATATTCTCCGGCCTTTTTATCGGGTCTGTGCCGGCTCATTACGAGTTCAACGTGAGCGTCATATCTTTTCTGAGCTGCGTAAGAACGTGAGCTTTGCCTTGCGATACAAGGACCATGTCTTCCAATCGTACGCCACCCAAATTTGGAAGATAAATCCCTGGTTCTATAGTTAATATCATATTCTCCTTAAATACACCATCAGAGATACTATTGATCGAAGGGGGCTCGTGAACTGCAATGCCGACACCATGGCCCAGACCATGTTTAAAAAACTCACCATAGCCCTTTTCCTCGATATAACTCCTTACCATATGGTCAAGGGCCTTGATCTCCATGCCCTGTTTCAGGCTATTTAGTGCCATTTTTCTCGCATCGTTTACAATAGTATAGATTTCCTGAATCTTATCAATCGGATTACCCATCAGAATGGTACATGTCTCGTCACTGCAATAGCCGTCTACCTGTGCCCCAAAGTCTATTATGATGGTATCTCCCGGTACAATCTTTCTGTGAGACGGTTCTGCATGGGGGAGAGCTGCCCGGGGGCCCGAAGCCACTATCGTCTGGAATGAAGGGGCGTCAGCCCCATTTTTCCGCATACAATAATCCAGATGGTTTCCAATATCCTTCTCACTGACACCGGGTTTAATAATGTTCAGTGTCTCGTTGAAAGCATCTGTCGCTATCTGTATTGCGCCAACTATTGCTGTAACTTCTTCAGGTTCTTTAATCGTACGTATTTCTTCGATAACCAGGTCCATTGGTACGAGTTCTACGGTGTCAGGCAATATGGCCGTCCATGTGCTGTAAACATTGTGAGTCACGTGGAAACTGTCAAACCCCATCCTGTGAACGCCGTATTTTAGACAGATATCGCGAAGTCCCCCATCTCTTTGGCGCACTTCAATGACCTGAATGCCTTTGGTAACCTCATTCGCGTAGGTGATATATCTGAAGTCGGTCAGCAGGAACACATCGCCTTTTGTGACTACTAGAGTACCTTCCGATCCTCTGAACCCCGTCAGATAGAAGATATTATCCATGCCTTTTATGACACAGGCATCAAGCTCCATTCTCTGCAGTATGGTATGCACCTTTTCAATTCGGTTGATGCGCACGGTACCCTGTCTATTACCTGTTCTTAAAATAAGACGTTTTTTGTCTTGTCTTCAGGTCTTTTTTTAGTGAAGAAATTTGTTTTTTGTATAACTTGTTGCCGGGATCTTTTCGTATGAGTTCTTTGTATATCTCAATCGATTGTTCAAAATGTCCCTGCTGTGCATAAATGTCTGCCAATGTGACTGAAATTATTCCAGTGCTTTCCATGCAGCCGATAGTTAAAAGAATCTCATCGCAAAAATCAAGTAGAATTGTGCGTTTTGCTCCACACCTGCTTGCTTAACCTGCCATTCTAAGGGAGCTGTTCTATCTCATAGAATACTTCATGAGCAATACTCGAAAGGATAATCCTCGATGTACCGGAAACCTTCATGATCTTCTTTGCTGTCGAAAACAGGATTGTCTCATCATGAAGTACATCAAATTTGTTAAGGACAATGAAACAAAGTTTGTTTTCTGTCCCCTTCAGGAGTGCTTTCGTGTCAAAAAGCCCGGAAAACAGATCCGGAGACACGAGTTCGTCTGACGATATATTACGGGCGATTCTTAACAGCTCGAATCTGAATACTTTTGTCTTCACGTCACCATAAAGTCCATCGAGACCGGCAAGAACGAATACCATGTCACAAAAAGCGGGAATGACCGGCTCGTAATCGGCAGGGTATTTCAGCGGCTTTCTATTTGCACCGTCCGCCTCGATAAGTACAACATCAAATCCGGTTCCGATCTCCTTAATACTGTCCTGTGGCAGAGCCGTGATTTTACCATTCTCAACGGTATTTCCTATTTGTATCGGATTTGGAAAATTCCTTAACGCCGGTAATTGGTCGAGCAGGAGAAACGGTTCTCTGGCGTACATTTTCGTTGTTGTAGTGATCGCAGTCTTCTTGTTTCGAGCCGCCGCCCTGCGCCCGAGAAGATCGATAAAGGATGTTTTGCCGCCTGCCCCCGTGAATGCGATATACGTGTGCCCCTGGATGAGATCCAGAGGATCAATCTTTCGAATATACCACATAGGGCAGGTTTTTGAGTCTCTGGATTATTGCCTTGATTTTTTGATCGTCACATTCTCTAGCAAACAAAGTGGCGTATCCTTTTTGAAGGATGAAAAGACCATCGTAAGCGGTATCTTTGTGTTCTTTAATAGTGTAAACAATACCTTCTTTGTCGAGAGCATCTTTGAGCATGTCCATTTCGAAGATGCTCTCGATTGTGTGCACCTTAATCCACTTATCTGAGGATTGTGTCATTTGACCTCTGGAGACTTCCTTTTTCGGCCGGTCCGACCCACACCTCCAGATCAGTCGACATCGCCCCTCGCGTAATTCTGATGTTACACATCTTCTCGTCTTTCACGTAGTTGAGAATAGTATCTTTATAACGGAAACTGTTCACATATCTCCAGCCGTTTTTTGGCATGTTAATTCTGTAATAGTTTTCAAGTGACTGAACGTCCACATTTCCATTGAAAAACAGAACACCTGCTTTCACGGCTGAGGTTTCGTATACAAAGCTTCTATCGCCAACAATGCCAAGTTCTTTCGGGACGGGAATATCTGAAAAGCTATAGAACACCTGGTTTGGGCCTTCCGGTTTTTGCTGAGTCCTGGTGTCAAGGTTTGTTGTTCTCTGAAACCATGCACATCCTGAAAATGCGAGCAGCAGAACACACGACACAACAATTACTTTTTTCATTGGTTTCCTCCTTTGTTTGTTCTCTCAAGATATGCGTACGCGCTATGATTGTGTATGCTTTCAAAATTTTCTGCTTCGACCGCGAACCATTTTATGTTTGTGTTCCCGGATAGCATATCGGCTATATCTCTTACTACATCCTCCACAAATTTAGGATTATTATAAGCTTTTTCTGTAATGTGCTTCTCGTCTTCTCTCTTAAGAATTGAATAAATATCACTGCTCGCACATTTTTCAATGTCAGATATCAGATCTTCAAACCAGAAAAACTTTCTTGCTTTTACGTCTACCCTTGCCACTCCTCTCTGGTTGTGCGCACCATATTCACTGATCTCTTTCGAGCACGGGCAAAGGGTGTTTACAGGGACAGATACGGAGACGACAAACTCCTTCATTATGTCATTTGTGTCCATTGTCCCCCACAATGCGCATGGATACTCCATGTAACTCGGGGTCTTTGAAACCGGTGCTTCTTTCTTAATGAAATACGGAAAACGGATAATCATATGGGCAGATTCCGCGTCGAGTCTGCTCTTAAGTGATTTCAGAATGTCCGGGAAATTCTTCATGTTGATCATGTTCTTATTCTCGTGAAGAATTTCCACAAACCTGCTCATGTGGGTGCCTTTATAGTTGTGGGGAAGGTTGACGTACATGTCTATTGAAGCGACAGTATTTTGAATGCCGTTTGCCTTATCGAGGACGATTATCGGATATTTGACGTCTTTGACCCCGACCTTGTCGATCTCGATCTGGCGATGGTCAGGCATACTCTGAACGTCTGCCATTTCGCTCTTACTTTTCATAGGCTGCGTACGCTTTCTCAGATTCCCACACGTGGACCCTTTTTACTGATATACCCTTTGCAGAAACCTGTACCTCCAGTCTTTCGTATATGAACATGGCAATGTATTCCGCGGAACTTGCTCTTTCAGAAAAATAAGGCATGTCATTCAGGAACTTATGATCCAATTCATCAAGCACATTCTTCAAATATTCTTTTAATATCTTGAAATCAATAAGAAGACCACATTTGTCAAGCCGTTCTCCCGCAAAAAACGCCTCCACAGCAAAATTGTGTCCGTGCAGGCTTTCGCATTTCCCTTCATAGCCTACCAGCCTGTGAGCCGCCGCGAAAGAATCTTTTATACACAACGTGAACATGATTGGAAATAATGTATCGTCACGCAGGGGGTAAAGTCAATAGGACAGGACGAAACAGTGAACGGTGAATAGTAAATAGCAATAAATGTGCGATCCCGGCAACATTACTTTGCCCTTTCCGTTGCTGTATTCCTTTCTTACCTTTACTCGCCCGGCGGGAGACTGACAACTATTTGCTTTCAAAAGAAAAAAGGCAGCGTTGAAGCGCTGCCTTATGTGAGCCGAAATTGAATATTTTCTACTTCTGTTTCCTGACTGCTTTACTGATTACGACGTAACCTGTTGTCGGGCCCGGTATTGCGCCTTCAATGAGAAGGACATTTGTATCACTCCGGACGTCCACGATTTTGAGGTTCTGTACTGTGACCTTTCGTCCACCCATCTGACCAGGCATTTTCTTCCCTTTCAAAACCCGTCCGGGCGTCATGTTCTGACCTATAGAACCTCCGTGCCTGAAATACTCGTGTGCTCCATGTGAAGCCGGCGCACCACCGAAATGGTAGCGTTTCATAACACCCGCAAAACCTTTTCCTTTCGAGGTTCCGGAGATATCCACATAATCACCCGGCTCAAACATTTCAACCGAGTACGTTGTGCCGACTTCATTGGCGTCAATATCCTCTGCGGTGACTCTGAACTCTTTTAGGACCGCTGTAGGGTTGACGCTGGCTTTTTTGAAGTGACCTGTCAGAGGCTTATTCACATTTTTTGTTTTTACTTTATCTTCAAACCCGACTTGCAGAGCGTTGTACCCTTCCTTAACCACTGTTTTTTTCTGAATTACAGCGCAAGGTCCCGCTTTTATTACGGTTACCGGGATAACGTTCCCGTGCTCATCAAATATCTGCGACATTCCCAACTTTTTTCCTAAAAGACCTAAACCCATGGCACACCTCCGAAAAATTGTAACAGCATAGTGGAAAAACCCTGTAAAGTCAAGATGAATTCATTCTGGAGTTTCTTTGACGAGACACATTCTCGTTGCAATTTATCAATTTACGACATTTCCCCAGAAAACCGCTTTAGTTTCTGGCAATATTCGCGAACATATATATACGGGAACTATGTCGATCACCACGCAAAGAGAAGCGCTCATCAGCAAGGCCTCGGATCTAAAGGTAATTCCAACTCTCAATAATATAGTCGAAAAAATACTGGAAATCCTCGGTAACAACAATTCGTCCTTCAATGATTTGGCCGGAGTTGTTCAATACGACCAGGCCATATGTTCAAAGATAATCAGTATAGCTAATTCGGCCTATTATAGTCGTGGAGTAGAGGTATTCGAACTGCAAAGGGCGATGCTCACAATAGGATTTGAGGAAGTACGAGGAATCGTAACATGCCTGATGTTTATGGAGAATATTTTCAAGAAGTTGAAACTGAAGGAACAAGACCTCATTCAACTCTGGAAACATTCCATCAGAGTCGCGCATGGGGCAAAAGTACTCTCCGAAAGGCTTATGATAGAAGATCCGATGAGAGTGTACACGGTCGCACTTCTTCATGATATCGGCAAAATAATCTTCTATCTCAGCTCTGTGGATTATCCCACTGCAATAAAGACGGCGGTGGAGGAAAAGAAAGACCTTGCAGTGTTCGAGCAGGAGAGCTTCGGCATAGATCACCAGGAACTGGGATACATTGTATCCGTTAAATGGAAGTTTCCTGACGAGTTCGCACGAGTGATACGCTATCACCACCAGAAAGAGGCGCAGAGTTTGAATGGATACAGTTCTCTCGCAAGGCTTGTAAACGGGTCGAACAATTTTGCGCACTCGACTCTTGACCCTCATAGCCCCGAAGCTTTTATTCTCCAGAAGGAACAGCCCAACATTGATCAGGAAGTTGACAAAATAATGGAATTTCTCCAGTTAGGTTAAGATGGATAACGAAGACCTTAAAAGCGAATCCCTGAACCATCAATGGAGTTTTTATGAACGGGCAATAAACAATTACTCCATTATCATGCGCATCATGAGCAGCGTTGAAGACGACCTGCTCATCGACTACGTACCAAAGGTGTTTGTAGAGGAATCATTTTTTGATGTCTGTAAAATTATGATTGAAGAGAATGGACTGATTCACGAGGGTTTCTACAGTATTGACGAAACCCTGGCTGATGTGGATTTTTCAAGTATTTCCGTGCTAAACAGCGGAGCCAGTGCACCCTCACTGGTTAACGATGTATTCGGCTACGGAATTCTCTATGTATACCCCATTAAGAAAGACCTGAGTGTCATCGGCTACATAGTCCTCGGCAAACGATACTATATGGATATCGAAATGAGACTGCTCCGGGAACTTGAAATTGTTTGCGATATCTATAACAAGTCCCTTCTTCTGAGTGCAGGGGGGCGGCGTAGACCGCTGCAGGCAAAGGCAACCTTTGAAATCGTGCTTGACGAACTTCCCGATGCATTGTTGCTCATTGATAAAAACGGTTTTATCTGTTATGCCAACAAACAGGCAAAACTCGAATTTGAAGCGAAGAAAGGTCTGTTGATCGGTGAAAAGATTAACAATATAGTGCCCGGTCTGCACGAAGACTTTACCAATAACGGAACAACAGAATTCAATCAGGTGACGTACAAGCGCGCCAATACAATAAAGATATTCAAGATAGAACGCTTCGATGTGAAGGAGAGGCCCGAAAAAGGCGAGTGGAAAGGAATTCTCTTCAGGGACGTAGTCAGGAAGAAGATAAACGAAGAAGAATATCTCCTGAAACAGAAGATGGAAAGTGTCGGGATGCTTGCGGGAGGCATTGCTCACGATTTTAATAACATGCTCACGGGTATTCTTGGATATGCGTCACTCATGAAGAAATTTCTGGTTGAAAACGCCAAACTCAGCCGCTACGCAGAAGCCATAGAGCATTCGGCCCAACGGGCATCGGTACTAACGCAGCACCTCCTCAATTTCTCACGCAGACAGAGGAAATCGACGGGGATCATAGACGTGAACGCACTGCTCGAAGATGTACTGTTTCTTCTCAAAGAAAGCTTCCGGGAGATCACAATTGAGACGGACATGGATAACGCGCTGCCGCTGATAAAAGGTGATGAAGCCGAACTGCAGAATGTTTTTTTGAATCTGCTTATAAACGCCAAAGATGCAATGGACGGAAACGGCACTATACGTGTGCGCACCTCACATTCAAAAGACCATCACAAGAAGAATTTCCTGCTGATAGAGTTGGAGGATACGGGCGAAGGTATCGATGAAGAACTCCGAATGAAGATTTTCGAACCGTACTTTTCCACCAAGGAGAAAGATTCCAATCTTGGCATGGGGCTTTACCTGGTCGACAGGGTTGTAAGAGAACATGGAGGTTTCATAGAGATCGAGAGCGAGAAGGGGAAGGGGACCAAATTCAGTATTCATATCCCGGCTCCGTCCATGACTGCGTCGAAAAAAGACACCAAAGGTGAGGCGCTCGACACGACAATTCTGAATGGTAAGGAAATTTTCGTGGTCGATGATGAGGAGCTTGTAAGAGAACTTGCGAAAGGTGTACTTGCAAGCAAGGGCGCTATCGTTCATGAGGCCAGGGATGGTCTTGAGGCTGTCGAAATCTTTAAAGAAAAGGCAGACGCAATTCATGTGGTTTTTCTTGATGTTATTATGCCCGGTATGAAGGGAGACGTGGTACTGCAGAAGATGCGTCAAATAAGAAAAGACATCAGAGTGATCATAGCGAGCGGTTTTATGAATGAAACTCAGCGGGCTAAGCTGAAAGAACAATCCGTTGATGCCTTCCTCGACAAACCGTTTACCGATGAGAAGATCATCGACACAGTTGTGGAAGTCCTCTCAAAGTAGTGCAATTCGTATAACATGTACCCACGTCAGAATCCTTTAATCGGCCATATCGCCGGTGTACTCCAGTCGGCGGATCCTGTTCCCTGTTGATCTACGGAAATTAGTGGCTTCTACAGGAATTGTTGCTCATGAAGTACGTGTTTGCGAATTCTCTGTCTGCATGGAAATCTCCGTGCGCAATCCAAAATGGCTGACCTGATAATACCTAACTAACTATTATCATTATATAAATATCCAAAAAGAATTGACCTTCATGTGCACAGGTGTATGCATGTCTGCACCGTACAGAACAAAAAGGAGTGCGGCACGCTAATTGCTCTTGTAGATATCATGACAACAGCAAACAAAAAAGAAAAAGACGGAGGACACCCCATGGTTGATTTTATTCTTGAATGTACATGCGCTTTTTGTGGAACACCTTACCCTGTGAAACTCAGAAGAATGTGGCTGAATCTTCATGACGCGTGTCCCGCGTGTGGATTTGAGAACAGTCTCTCGGAAAGCCAGGCCATGAAGGCTCATAGTCTGCTCGAAAAACTCGAAAATGATTACATGGTGACACGGGAAACCCAGACCACTCAATCAGCCTGGTTACAGTAAGCGCACGAAAGTCGAAAAAAACGGCGAGCCGGTGAACCGGCCAACCGGACATAAGAATCTAAGGTGTACCGTCGCTTCCCTTGCAGTCTCTCTCTTTCCCAGCAAACCAGTTCTCTTCCGCCTCTGTTTCCTGCCGGTTTGCGTGAAATGGCTGTGTCTGTTTCAGCCTTTTCTCCCGCCGGCACGCATCACGCCTCATCCGTTATGTTGCAATCCAGACCGAAATGCGTAAGAATGAACAAGGTACAGGGAGGCGACGTTTGGGAAAAGATAAGGGCCCTGTCACGCCGGCAATCCGGGTATTGCGGGAAAACGGTGTGACGTATTCGGAACATGCATATTCCTATGTAGACAGGGGTGGTACGACGGAAGGAGCCCGCCAGCTCAGTTTTGATGAACACACGCTTGTAAAGACTCTTGTTATGGAGGATGAAGAGAAACGCCCGTTAGTTGTTCTCATGCATGGGGACCGGGAGGTCTCACTTAAAGGGCTGGCGAGAATCTTGAAAGTGAAGAAAGTCACCACTTGCACTTCTGATACCGCGGAGAGACACTCCGGATATATGGTTGGTGGCACCTCACCATTCGGTACGAGAAAGAAGATGCCCGTCTATATCGAAGAAAGCATCCTCGAGCTTTCAAGAATATATATTAATGGCGGCAGACGCGGATATCTGGTCGGCATTGATCCTGGTGACCTTGATAGGATATTGAAGCCGGTCCATGTAAAAGTAGCCATATGAAGAATGAATCACAAATTCCAATATACAAATCACAAGTAAAACAAAGTAGAAAGCCACAAAGTCCAATATCCAAATCACAAATAAATTCTAATTGATCGGAAGTCATAAAAAAGTATTTTCAGGCTTGAAATTTGATCTCTGGTGTTAGTCAGAACTCGGCTGCAGTCTGTTACTTGAAGTTTATGATTTGAAAGTTATTTGAGATTTAAGACTTGGAACTCGTGATTTGGCGTTTTTGGCTCGCTGCTTTACATAGACCCGAAAGATATTTAGAATATCGGACTATTATGAGCCAATTCAGATTAGCAAGCGATTACAAACCGAGCGGGGATCAGCCGCAGGCAATCGACACAATAACAAAACGCGTGGAAGCGGGTACTGAACATCAAGTTTTGCTGGGTGTTACCGGCTCAGGGAAGACGTTCACCATGGCCAATGTTATAGAAAGAGTACAGCGCCCGACACTGATTATTTCGCACAATAAGACGCTTGCCGCACAGTTGTTTTCAGAATTTAAAGGTCTCTTCCCGGAGAATCAGGTGCATTTCTTTGTGAGCTACTACGACTACTACCAACCGGAGGCATATATTCCGGCCAGCGACACTTACATTGAGAAGGACTCATCCATCAATGAGGAAATCGACAGGATGAGACTGCTCGCCACAAATGCCTTATTTGATCACAATGATGTGATTATCGTCGCCAGTGTCTCATGTATCTACGGACTGGGTTCTCCCGAGGCATATTACGGTATGCTTCTTTACCTGGAAAAGGACCAGAAAATAGAGAGGTCCACAGTCATCAACAAATTGGTGAGGTGTCAGTACGAGCGCAATGATATCGATTTCTATCGGGGAAAGTTCCGCGTACGCGGGCCGAACATAGACATCTATCCGCCCTATGAAGAAGAGAAGGCCTTCCGTGTGACTGTTGAAGAAGACTCTATCGTAGATCTTGCAGCAATTGATCCTCTTACCGGAAAGGTCCTGGAAAGGCTGAAGCGGTGCACTATCTATCCCACCACACACTATGTGATGCCCCAGGAAACGATAGATAACGCAATAACTTCAATCAGGGAGGAATTGAAACAGCACCTCGCTACTCTCAGATCACAGAATAAACTCCTTGAAGCACAGCGCATAGAGATGAGGACGAATTACGATCTGGAAATGCTCGCGGAAATGGGGTATTGCACAGGAATAGAGAACTATTCGCGTCATTTCACCGGGAAAAAACCGGGTGAACCGCCACCGACGCTGATGGACTATCTGCCGCGAGATGCACTGGTGATGATTGATGAAAGCCATGTGACCGTTCCACAGCTCATTGGAATGTACAGGGGTGACAGGGCGCGGAAGACGACGCTCGTTGAGTTTGGCTTCAGGCTACCGTCTGCGCTTGACAACAGACCCCTTACTTTTGATGAATTCGAAACCCGGAAGAAGCAAACGGTGTACGTATCCGCGACACCGGCCAGATTTGAACTGGAGAAGTCAAAGGGAATGGTTGCCGAACAGATAATCAGACCGACCGGGCTCATGGATCCCGAAATTATTGTTAAGAAGGCGACAAATCAGATAGAAACACTGATCCCATACATCAGAGAAACGCTTGAGAAGAAGGAGCGGGTACTGGTTACCACCCTTACAAAGAGATTTGCCGAGGACCTGACGAACTTTCTGCTGGACAAAGGCGTTAAATCGAAATACCTTCATTCTGATATTGATACACTTGAGCGGGTAGCGATCGTAAGAAATCTTCGCCTTGGGAAATTTGATGTACTCGTGGGAGTCAATCTTCTTAGGGAAGGACTGGATCTTCCGGAGGTTTCCCTTGTAGCGATACTTGATGCTGATAAAGAAGGATTTCTGCGCAGTGAAACATCTCTGATCCAGACATGCGGCAGGGCTTCGCGAAACGTCAACGGGAAGGTGTTAATGTTTGCGGACCAGATCACTGAATCGATGCAGAAGGCCATCCGTGAAACAGAGCGGAGACGGAAGGTACAAATGCAGTACAATCAGGAGCACGGGATTACACCGGAGAGCATAAACAAGTCAATCACGGATGTGCTCTCCTCGATATACGAGAAGGACTACTATGAAGTGCCCGTCGACGACCTGGACACCGCAAATCTGAAACCCAAACAACGGGAAAAGATAGTCAAGAAACTCAAGAAACAGATTGCTGATGCGGCAAAAAAGTGGGATTTCGAGACAGCGAGGGATTTGCGCGACCGCCTGCTAAAGATTGAACAAACGGAACTCACCTTATGATCAGCGAAGACGCCATCATTAATCTACCGGAATCCCCTGGTGTGTACCGTTTCAGGGATTTTGAAAACAATATAATCTACATAGGCAAAGCAAAAAACCTTCGGGACAGGGTGAGAAGTTATCTTCGCGAAGGCAAAAAGGACATCAAGACAGAACAACTTGTCCGCCACATAGAGCACGTCGATTTCATTTTGACAGGTAGCGAAAAAGAGGCGTTTCTTCTCGAAAACAATTTCATAAAAGAGCACACGCCCAAATATAATGTTAACCTCAAAGACAACAAGACATACATTTCTCTCAAATTAACCATTAAAGACAGATATCCGGCCATTCTACTCACCAGAAAGATCGTGTCAGATGGCTCACTATACTTCGGACCGTACCCACACGCGAAAGAAGTCAGAGAAGTGCTGAAGTTTGTGGAGGATGTATATCCGGTCCGGAAATGTAAGGAGACCGTCTTCCGAAAGCGAAAGAGACCGTGTATGTTGCACGAGCTGGGGAAATGCCCGGGCCCGTGCGCGAATGATGTAGATGAAAAGCAGTACCGCGAAACAGTTGAAGAAATGAAAGATTTTCTGCTTGGCAGGAATGAAAAAGTCCTCAAAGACATTGAACAGAAGATCACAAAAGCCATCGGAGCCTGGCAGTTTGAAACGGCCCAGCTGCTGAAAGAGAGACATCAGGCCATAAAAGGCATGATAGAGAAACAGAACGTTCATGAGCATTTCGGAAAAAACAGGGATGTGTGGGCATTTTCAGAAGAAGAAAGAAAACTGCACATTGTGTTACTCTCCTTTAGACGGGGCATTCTTCTGTCGAGGCGGCGATTTAGAGAGCAATTGTTCTCATTGCAGACCGAAGAGGTGATTACTACTTTTCTCTTTCAATACTATGAATCTCACCCCGTTCCTGATGAATTGGTGCTCTCGGAGGAATTGGAAGATATTGCGTTGCTGGAAAACCATTTAGAGGAATTGAAGCGGCAGAAGGTACGAATATACGGACCAAACAACCGTAACGTTCGCGATGTTATACGTCTGGGGATTGAGAACCTTCATGAAATAGAGCGGGGAACCCTTGATGAGGTTTTTAAAAGAGCTTTACATCTCAGCAGAGAACCGGACAGAATAGAGGTGTACGACATTTCACACATCCACGGGAAAAACCCTACGGGCGCTATGGTGGTATTCGAAGAATTTAAGCCCTTTAGAAAGGGCTATCGTGTTTTTCATATCAGAGGCGAATCGACTATGGACGATGTAGCCATGCTTGACGAGGTTCTGAGAAGGAGAATAGAAAACAGCGACCTCGGACCGTTGCCTGACCTTTTCATAATTGACGGAGGCAAGGGGCAGCTCGCGGCTGCAGCCCGTGTACTGAGAGAGTGTGCTGTTGACAGAGACGTTATTTCAATCGCGAAAGGCGAACACAGGAAGAGGATGGATGATCTTATCTACTTGCCGCTGAGAAAAAACCCTCTGCCGCTTTCGAAATCATCTGCCGTTTTCAAAGAGATAGTCAAAATGAGGGATGAGGCCCACCGCTTTGCAGTGGCGTCCCACCATAGATGGAAAAACCGCCAGGATCTGGCCCGCGAGTCTGCAAAAGAGAGAGAATAAGAACTTTCGTCGAACGGCAAAAAGAGGGGCGGAAATCTCTTTCCACCCCTTGTAATCTACATTTTTCCAAACAGAAGAAAAGAGATAACGAGAGAATAAATTACAAGCGATTCGATCATTGCAAGACCGATCAACATCGGTGTAAGTATCTTACCCGCTGCTCCGGGATTTCTCGATATACCCTCCAGTGCTGCGGCAAGGCCTTTTCCCTGCCCAAGAGCACCACCAAGAGCCGCAATGCCGAGGCCAATGCCGGCGGCCAGTGCTGCTGCCTGTTTTACTGAGGAATCAGTCCCTGCGGCTGCGGCAGCTTCTTCTGCAGCGCACACGATGCTGACACCAAAACATACAAAAATCCCCAGAAGCATAAGTACTGTCAAAAATCTCTTCATTGAATTTCACCCCTTTCTTAATATTTATTTATTAATGTGCTTCATGCGAAATCGCTCCTGAAAAATAAGCCATGGAGAGAAGCATGAATACAAAAGTTTGTACCAGGGCCACAAAAAGACCGAGTATCATTGCCGGAACGGGAAGCAGAAGCGGCAGGAAGAAAATAGCCATTGCAGTTACCTGGTGATCTCCGAATATGTTTCCAAAAAGACGCAGTCCAAGGGAAAGCGGACGGGCGATGTGTCCTATGATCTCGATCGGGACCATGATCGGTGCAAGCCAGAGCAGGGGTCCCATAAACTGCTTCAGGTACTTAACACCGTGTTCCTTGAAACCGTAGTAGTGCGTCATAAAGAATACAGTAAGGGAACAGGCAAAGGTGGTGTTAACGTTGTCCGTAGCCGGTAGAAAGCCCGGAACGAGTCCTGACAGGTTATTGAAAAGAAT
Source organism: uncultured Syntrophus sp. (assembly GCA_964472475.1). Classification (GTDB taxonomy): domain Bacteria; phylum Desulfobacterota; class Syntrophorhabdia; order Syntrophorhabdales; family Syntrophorhabdaceae; genus PNOF01. The sequence continues at coordinate 24,773 of CAYYLU010000026.1, forward strand.
AAAGAGCGCCAACGTTCCGACGAGCAGCATGAATTGAGGCCCTCTTGGGCCCATATTATCGTTAATGAGATTTGAAAGCGCTTCAACGGTCATCTCCATGAAATTGCGAATGGTAAATTTCTCGCTCGGGACTGGATCGCCGCCCGACTTCCTGAGTTGGATATACGCGACGAGAGACAGTAAGAGAATAATGATAGAGACTACTATTGCGTTTGATACATGGGGAGGAAGGTCCCTTACAAATGGTATTAAAGATGCCCATGTGAATTGTTCATGTCCCATTATTTGCTTTCCTCTCTAGAGTGAGAATTAAAAAAGGGCCGTATCTGGCCGATGATTATAGACATAAACACCGTCGAAAGCCCTATCATGAAATACACAACATGAATCTCTCCATACACAAGAACAAGTATTACGGCCCCCATCAAAAAAACGAATTTCAGCGGAAGCTTTATCAAGAGGTCCATTTTCGACAGGGTTTTTCGGATCAAAAGGTTTTCGAGGATCTTCTTGAGGAACCGGAAATTTAGGATCATTATTGCGCTGGCCACTGCAAAGCTGAAGAGTGACACGCGGTCACGGGTCAACGCAAGCACGGCCAGAGACCCTACGATCAGTACGGCCAGGTTTGCATGTTCCACGTCAGCGATTGTCATTTCTCTCATCGGCTTCTGCCTTTTTGTAGACCCTGTAAACGGCACGGAAAGCTGCAGCTACTCCGAAGATCGTGAAAATAAGCGTGAGATACGGGTTTGTCCCAAGATATTTGTCGAGGTAATAGCCCATGGCAAATCCGATGACAACACACAGACCCATTTCAATACCAAGAGAACTGTAATTGTACAGGGACTTGAAGACCTCTTTTTTGTTATCTTGCACGGTTATTTCCATCTGAATTCTTGTTCTTTTTATCACAGTAATGTTTCGATAGTCAACGTTTTTCTGCCTAGCATGTGCAATTTGGCACAAAAAAATTCAATTGGTCTCAGCGTTAAGATTTTTTTGGATTTTCTGAGCTTTCTATGATATAAAAACACTTCTCACATGGGCCGTTAGCTCAGTCCGGTAGAGCAGTTGACTCTTAATCAATTGGTCGGAGGT
>CAYYLU010000027.1:0-25587 GCA_964472475.1 uncultured Syntrophus sp.
ATGTAGTTATTATGAAACAGGGGAATGACAACTGTATGTCAGCCGCAAAAACAATATGAGGAAAATGGGTGTGGGGGTGTGGAGGTACCCCGCAGCCTGTACCTACTTGTGTTGGTCGGCTGATTTCAGAAGTTCTTTCCGGAACTGATTGCGCAGCCATGCGGGCTCAACAACTTCCACGTCAGGAAGCCAGGAAAATATCCATCGTTTGATCTCATTCACACCCGCTACCGTGAACGTCAACTCAACCCGGCCACCCTTCAAGATCTTCCTTTTTTCAGAACGATGCCATCGTTTTTTACGAAGGATGTAATCCGCAATCGCAGCATTAAATCGAACGGTTACCCTGGTCCGTGTTTCTCCCTGAATAACGCCCCAACCGTTCGCAAGATATTCTTCCAGCGAGAAGTCTTCTTTTGGTTCGAAATAGAGCCAGCGTTCAGTCAGGTCTATGATGCGATCAAGCGCGAAACTCCGGATATCTTTTCGCAAATGACAATAACCGATGAGGATCCATATCCCGTCATAGAACACAAGTCCATATGGGTCCACAATTCTTTCCGTCAACTCCTTAGCGGAACGGGAACGATAGTTCAGTGCGACGCAGCGTTTCTCCTTCAAACAGGCAGAGATTGTCTTCAGATAACCATCAACGCTCTCGTTAGCCGCGGCATCGTGTGTCTTGATGATTATCGGAATGCTGTTTGCCTCAGTTGATTTTCCCGATGTGACAAAGACTCTGTTCACAAGACTCCGGAATGATTCGCGGAAAGGCTCTCCCAGGTGACTGAGTGCCTCACCCGCGGTGAAAAGAGTCATCAACTCTTCATCGGCAAGCCTTTCCTTCTTTGAGCGGTCACCGTGAATGAACACATATCCGTTCCGTTCTTTGTCAAGTTCAACGGGGTCAATCATGTTGATCAACTCAAGATACCGGAAGACTGTGCGCTTCGTTACACCGAAACGGTCGGCCAAATCTGCTACCGAAGGATACTTTTTCCGTGCTATAGCTGTGTAGATTTCGAGAAGGCGGACTAACTTCTCAGAGATTCCGGCAGGTTTTCCCGCGCTGTGTCTGTACTTCACTGTCATGACAGGTCAACTATAAAATATTCCGGATGGTTTTAGCAATCGATCAATGATGACCTTCGTAGTTACAGGCTCAATCCGATACAGTACAAACTTTACGTCGTTAATGCCCCACGCCGTTTTCTTTTTTTCAAGAACTGAAAATAGACGACACTGATGAGACATGCCAGTGCCTGGCAGAGAAACATAATCCGATATCCCGTAAATGGGAGTATGACACCGGCAACAGCCGGACCAAGAGCTATTCCCATGTCCATAAACGCCTGGTACGTGGCGATAGCAACCCCATCAGAGGAACCGGCGTACTCAAATGAGTATGCCATCACAACGGGAAAAAGGAGGCCGAATCCTGTTCCCCAGAGAAGTCCGACAAGAATAAACATAGACAGGCTCTTGGAGAAAGCAAGCGTCACGAGAGACGTGATCATGATCAGTATACTGACGATAATGATCTTTTCCTTTTCAAAAGCGTCAAAAATCCGTCCTGCCATAAGCCGGGAGAACACAAGCATTATGGCCATTGCGGAATAAAATAATCCGGGATTTCCGACACCGCACTGGACTGCATAAATGGGGAAAAATGCCGTGAGCCCTCCCCAGGAAAAGACACACAGGAAGCTTACAAAAGCGGGCGCAAAGATCTTACGATCAAAAAAACGTCTTTTCTTTATGGAAGAATCTGAGACAGTCTCTATACTATCTCGACGCTTCAACTTCCACATAAGAAGAAAGGCGCACATACCCAGACCTGCGCCGGTGAGGAGCACCGTAGTAAACCCCCACCGGTTCAGAACAGAAACGCTCGCAGCAGTAGCTACACCCGAAGCAAGAGGCGGCGCAAGCATGAAGTAATTGATCACCCGCGTGCGGTGTTGTAAAGGCATGATCCGGATAACGTACGCAATGATCGCTGTGTCCATGCATGCGAACGCTATCCCTTGAAGAAATCTTACCGCAAAGAAAGGCCAGAAAGGACGCAAAGCGATTAAGGCAATAAAGGTAAGGCTAAAGATGGTAATTCCCCAGATAAGTACCACTCTTTCCGAATACTTCACAAGGACTTTTCCCACTACAAACCTGAAAGCAAGAGAAGAAATGCCGATTGTTCCTACCAGGATGCCTATATCCTGTTTGGGAGATCCGAGACTCGCGAGAAAAATCGGGAGCGTGGGAGTGAGTGCGTGGAAGGCCGCGGCAAAACAGAAGAACGCGCAAAACGCCAGCAAGAAGTCACCGGTGAAAAGACTTCGCATTGAACGGCTGGCAACAATCGTTTCATTACTCATGGCAATATAATCTCCCACATCGGCTGTACTTACTGCAACTATTTCGTCCGTCCTTACCGTCCGATAGTGCCACTCGACACCTCGCACTCCCGCGCTCATCTGTATGCACGTGCGGTGCAGGTTTCCCGGCATTGTATGTTAACAGCGCGGATCCTTGCAATTGGAGGTATTTACGCGGAAACAATTCCCTTGTCACACCAATCAATCAATTAGGAGCTATAACAATGCGGCATGTTACCGGAGTACGGATCGTTAAACCCCGGAGAACCCTCGCATCATATTAGTATCTTCCCGCATTACTTTCTTGCGGTAATATGATATATACTCAGGCGTATATGTGACAGAATCCAGATACAACCCACACGATTGAGAACGGAGGCAAATGAATGGAAAATATCCAACAACAATTATCAGCTGAAGAAAAACGAAACCAGCGTCTCGACAATTGGCTTAATCCGAAAGTCCAATTCGCGAATTCCGATGCCGAAACTTCATACCGCAAAAGAGCGACTCGCATAATCAAGGCTCTGAATGTTGAGATACCCGACAGAGTGCCTGTTTTTACAGGTGTCCTCGGTTCCATGCCCGCGTACAAGTACGGACTCGATTACAAGACGGTAAGCTACGATTATGAAACTCTTTCAAAAACATGGGAACGTTTTAATGAGGAACACGCGATAGAGCTCGACAGTTTCTTCGTCCCTGGAGTAATTTTTCCGAGCAGGGTTCTCGAAATCATAGGTTACAGACTCTACAATTGGCCCGGCCATGGAGTCCCGGACAACGCCCGGGGTTTTCAATATGTTGAGGGGGAATACATGAAGGCAGACGAATACGACGCCTTCCTGAATGATCCATCCGATTTCTGGCTGAGGAAATACCTGCCGCGCATTGCAGGTGTTTTCGCACCTTTTGAAGCGATGAAACCGCTCACACACATTGTGGAACTTCCGATGACTGATTTTGCTTCACTTGCCCTGCCTGATGTACAGGCATCCCTTCAGGTCCTTATCGATGCGGGTAAAGAATATGGAAGATATGTGCAGGCGACCAGACCATTCGCAGGGAAAGCCATGAGTTCTGGGTATCCTCTGATTTCAAGTTCGTTCTGCAAGGCCCCCTTTGACACACTCGGAGATACGTTGAGAGGCACCAAAGGGGTCATGATGGACATGTATCGCAGGCCCGACAAAGTCCTGGCTGCTATTGACCGGATTACCACCCTTACCATCCAGACAACAATCCGTGCCGCTGAAAAGGCAAAGAGCATTATGATAACTTTTCCCCTCCACAAAGGGGCGGATGGATGGATGAACCAAAAACAGTTCGATACTTTCTATTGGCCTTCTCTTAAGAAAGTCATCAACGCTTTAAATGATGAGGGCTTCATCGTTCAGCTCTTTGCAGAGGGAAAATTCGACAGTCGCTTCGACTCTGTCAATGAATTTCGAAAGGGATTCGTTACGTGGAGACTGGATCAGAGCGATATGACTCTCGCGAAGAAAACACTCGGTCAATCGTGCTGTATTTGGGGCAACCTCCCATCATCATTACTGGTGACCGGCACGCCTGAACAGGTCAAGGAACGCTGTCGGCAACTCATAGAAACGTGCGCTCCGGGAGGCGGGTATATATTGACCGCCGGCGCGTCGGCAGACGAAACCAAACTTGAGAATCTCAAGGCAATGGTGCAGGCCGCCACGGAATACGGCATGTATTAAGACTAAGCATATTCGTGGCTCAGCTTGTAACTCGACGGCGCGAGTAAGAAGGTTCTTTGTCTAGTTATGGAAAAATCAAACCTCAATAACAAGAAATTACTTATTGTTGACGATGAAACAGACATTTTGGCGATTATTGAAGAAGAAATTCGCGCGTCGTACCCGGATGTGCAGATAGATTCGGCAACAACGTTTCAAAAAGCCGCTGAATATCTGCGGACAAGGGAGTACGATCTGGTGGTACTCGACATTATGGGCGTCCGGGGCTTTGATCTGCTCGAAATAGCTGTATCTCTCAATCGAAAAACGGTGATGCTCACGGCACATGCTCTAAGCCTGGATGCACTGAAGAAATCACACAAATCAGGCGCAATGGCCTATCTGCCGAAGGACAAACTGGGGGAGATCGTCCCTTTTCTTGAGGACGTACTTCAATATGAGTACGAGACGGCCTGGAAAAAATTGATGACAAAGCTCGGAGATTACTACTCCGCAAAGTTTCGATCGAAGGTAAATGAGAAACTCACATAGGCATCTTACAGTACATAGTCTGTACATAGTGCCGCGCAATTTATTGTCATCTCGTAGACGGTGAAATCAAGTGGACTACGGCGCGCTAAATGACAACCTGAACAATAAAGGAACAGACATTCTGGGATGGGTTGACAGTCTTCCCTTTGGACGTTTCCACGTAATTCTTCTTTTGCTTACCGGCCTGCCTATGTTATTCGCGGGCTACAGCACTCAGATCATAGCGCTTGTCCTTCCGTCCATCCTGAAAGAGTGGGGGCTCTCTTCAATGAAGGCTGGCACCCTGGTTTCGTGGGGTTTCGCCGGGTTTATGCTCGGGTCTGTGCTCTTCGGCACGGCCGCCGATCATCTCGGAAGAAAAAAAATGCTGATGGCTGCCCTGGCCCTGTGTTCAATTTCAACAGGACTGAGTTTCTATGCCGGCACTTTCAAAATGCTCAGCCTCTTACGCTTTTTTACCGGTCTGGGCGTCGGTGGAGCTTTTCCCCTGTCAGTCTCTCTTATCTCTGAATTTGCACCTTCACACTTGAGAGCACGACTGCTCACCATCGTTGCGGGTAGTTATACCCTGGGATGGGCACTTGCCGCTTTCATCTCGATGATCGTCGTTCCGGTATTCGGTTGGAGAATGGTCCTGGCGATCGGCTCTCTGCCGCTTTTATGTGTGCCTTTTATGGGTTTGTATCTGCCCGAGTCGATACATTTCCTGTTTGGAAAGACCCACCATATGTCTCGTTTTTTCATGAGAGGCTCTGTAGATTCCTTAATCTATCTTACGAGAGAGGCCTCCCGGATCGGTCGCATGGCCGCCGCTCCGCTTCCAGCAAGTCCCGTAAGCATACCCATACGCTCCGAGACGCCTGCCACCAGCGGTTTATCCAGTCTTTTCAAGTCCGGATTGGCGAGAATGACCATTCTTCTGTCTCTCACATATTTTTTATGCTCAATCGTACTGTATGGCATCTCATCATGGCTTCCCACATTGATGGTAAAAGCGGGATTCTCGTTGACGAAGAGTTTCAGCTACAGTATGGTCCAGTCCATAGGTTCGTGTCTCGGAGGACTTTTCCTCGGTTATCTTCTCGATATCTTCGGTCGGAAACCGGGTCTTATAATAACGTATTTTCTGGGAGGCTTTTCGGTGTTGCTTTTCGGCTTTGTGACATCTGCCCCTTCGCTTTACATTGCCGGAGCGGCTACAGGCATTTTCGTGCTTGCCGCGCCAACAGCGCTTCTCGTGGTTATCGGCGAAACGTATCCGACGAATATCCGCTCCACCGGTGTAGGATCGGTACAGGCCATAAGCAAGTTCGGTTCGATTCTGGGACCACTTGCGGGCGGGGCACTGCAGGCATTCAATTTCAACCTCCAGCACTTTTTTGCACTATTCGCACTTCCGTGCTTCTTCTGCGCAGGATTGGTATTTCTTTACCGGACCAAGAACAAAGGTGATGTCCTGGATGAGGTTTGACGGACCCCGGCAGGACATTACGCCTGGTCATCAAGTACGCCTTTTCCTAACTACGTAGAAACGAAAATAGAAGAGATTCACAAGTGATATCAGTGCAAGCATGAGGAAAGTCATTTGATACCCGGCTGATGGAATGACGAGTCCCGTGACAGTCGGGCCCACGGCCTGTCCAAGGTCCGTAAACGCGCGAAATGTTCCAACGGCTGTTCCATCGGACGATCCGGCATACTCAAGAGAATACGTCAGAGAAGCAGGAGCAAAGATTGCCGTCCCGGTTCCCCAGAGACATCCGGTAAATACCAGCATCGGAAGGTTCTTGGAAACGGAGAGCATTACCATAGCAATAATGAATAGCGTCAAAAAGATCATAATGATGTTTTCTTTCTTGTAAGCATCTACAAACCTCCCTCCGATCGACCGTCCGGCAATGAGCATGACCGCGATTGCGGAGAAGAAATACCCCGGGTTAGCTATCCTCTGTTGAAGTGCATAGAGAGGCACAAACGCGATAAGCGACCCCCAGACAAATGTCTGAAAAAAACTCGATACCGCGGGAACAATGATCCTGAAATTAATCAAAGAGACGACTTTAGGACGTCCATTGCCTTCAGGTATTGTCTTCCGCTCGGTCAATTTTGACGCTAATAAAAAGGAGCCGAGCGACAGCCCTGCGCAGACCAGAAACAGAACCGTAAAGCTGTAATAATTGATCATGAATATGGCGACGGAAGGCATTATGGCCAATGAGACATTCGGAGCGAGCAGAAAGTAGCTGACGCCCTGGCCGCGGTACGCCGGAGGAATGGTGTTGATGATATAGGCGAACGCTGCGGTGTCTATACTTGCGAGCGCGACACCCTGAAAGATTCTGACTGCCATGAAAGGCCAAAACGGACGCAGAATGGTACAGCCGATGAAGGTGAGCATAAAAAGAAAAGCGCCGAACATTATGACCTGCTTTTCTGAATACCGCTTCAATGCACCACCCACAAGCAGGCGACTTACAAGAGCTGAGATACCGAAAACGCCAATCAGAACCCCGATTTCCCTTTCACTTGAACCGGAGCGGGCAAGAAAGATGGAAAGGGTGGGGAAGAGAGAACAGAAACCTGCTGTTACGGTAACCAGAACGAGAAAACCAAGGACAAAATCGCGCGTTAATATGTTTCTTATACCGTATTGAGAATGTTCTTCATCCATAAACGGTCTTAGTGTCGCACGTGGGAATGACGGTGTCAATACATCCATACCCCGGGGAGAAGAAACTGTCTTGTTCACTTTACGAGGCTTATCTTTGTGCGGCAAGGAAGGGGGCAGGCTATTTCACGCTTTGTCTCTCCGGAGATATCTCCGGAGACTCGATGGATCGCTCATGGCACATTCAGGTGCAGCACGATTCGGGCATCACAGATAGAGGCACCGCCGGATGAGACGAAAACGGGGTTCATATCCATCTCCTGAATTTCCGGATGATCAACAACGTATCTGGAAACGCTGCAGAGAAGATTCTCAACCGCCGCCAGGTCTATCGGGCCGCTCCGTGGATTCTTCAGTACAACATAATTCTTGAGTTCTTCCATCATGTCTCTTGCATGAAACGCCGCTATTGGTATGAGTCTGAATGCAACATCGCGTATCGATTCGACCAGAACACCTCCCAGTCCAAACATCAAAACAGGACCGAATTGCTGGTCCTGTATCACGCCGATTATTACCTCAATGCCTTTCCCCTCTTCCTGTACAATAATTCCCTCCAGTTTTTTTTCCGGATGCTTGGTCACAAATGCGTCAACCAGTTCTCTGAAGGACCTTACTACGTCTGCCTCATTATTGAGTGACGTCCGTATTCCCTGTACCTCTGTCTTATGGACTACGTCCTGTGACGAGATTTTCAATGTAACCGGAAAACCTATTTTGATAGCCGCATCCGTGGCACTCTTTTCGTCCGTTGTCAGAACACTCTTCAGAACCGCAAACCCATCCCGTTCAAGCAACGAGAGAGCCCCGGTTCCAAGCAGCAAGGATTTCATGACAAGACACCGCTTGATGGATCATTGAAGGTAACATTTTTGCGATGCATTAACGCGTTCATCTTCCACAGATTTGCCATAGCTTGAGCAGCCCTTTCAGGAGTCGGGAGAATGACGAGGCCCTTTTTCATGTCAAGCATATTTATTGATTCATCCCATATACGCGGAGGAGCGGGGAAACAGCCGATGACCGGCTTTTCAAAAGACTTCACAGACTTCATGTAATCTACTAAAGCTTCAGCGAGTTTCACGTTTGCAGATGCATACATCGCAAGAAAGATGACACCGTCCGTCTGCTCGTCTTCCAGGGCAGTCTTCAGGATACCAATAATATTGTTCGGATTGTACCATGCCGGGCCCATATCAACAGGATTGGTTCGAATAGCCACTGGAGGCAAGAGCGCATTTATTTTCCGCTGCGTCGTCTCTGAGAAACATGATAACCGCAATCCCGCTACCTCTATGGCGTCAGCCGCAATCATCCCCGGACCGGCCTGGCCAGACAATACTGCGACACGCTGTCCCTGAGGCAAAGAACACGTATCAAGAGCCTTGGCCGTATCGAGCATCTCATCTGTCGAGAACACCTCCAAAATGCCCGCCTGACGCAGTGCTCCTTTCCAGATGGCATGATTGCCGGCAAGTGATCCCGTATGAAAGCGGCTCGCGCTATTTCCCTGTTCACCCTTTCCTGCTTTGTAAGCTATGATCGGCTTTCTGCCACGCAGTGACTCGGCAACCTCAAGGAGCTTTCTGGGCTCATCAAGCCCTTCTATATACAGTGCAACTACGCTTGTCGAATTGTCTTCTTCGAGGAGATAGCTTAGCACCTGCGGAAAATCTACATTACATCTGTTGCCAAGACTCATCAGTTTGGACATGGCAACTCTCTGCTCGATAGCAAGAAAGCCGCAAAGATGGCAGATGCCTCCGCTCTGGCTGATGAGCGCTACACCTCCTTTTTGAATCTCGGAAAATTCGGAGGTAAAGGAAGCGTTTACCTGAAAACTCAGATTTACAAATCCGAAGGTATTCGGACCGATGATCGGAAGACGATACTGTGCTGCGATCTCTCTGATCTTTTCCTCTAGTATTCCTCCTTCGGGATCTTCGATTTCCTTGAAACCTGCCGTGATCAATACTATTCCTTTGACTTTCTTCTCTCCGCAGGCGTGAAGTGTCTCTATGACGGCACGGGCAGGTACGGCCACGATAGCCAGATCGATATTATCAGTAATTGTGGTCACGGAGGGATACGAATCAATGCCCCATATCTTCTTGCCTTTCGCGTTCACAGGGTATATTGTCCCGCGGTAATTGCCGACAAGGCTTTTCATCACGTGATAACCCAGTTTGTCAAAGCTGTTCGATGCTCCGATGACTGCAATGGACGAAGGTGAGAAAAGATCGGCAAGGTTCTGATTCATGATCGACCCGAAAGAGTAAGTCCGCAGTTTCCGTTCAGCAGTTTATCCGTTTTTTCTCCTTCTGGAGCTTCCGTTTCTCTTCATCCCGTATCTCACGCCTGAGGAGTTTCCCTACCTTCGATTTTGGCAACATATCACGAAATTCAATATAGTGCGGTATCTTGTACGGAGCGAGTCTATCTCTACACCATTTTATCAGATCGCTGCTGGCCACACCTTTTGCGTCTTCCTTCAAAACCACGATCGCCTTAATACGCTCGCCGACCCTCGGATCAGGTATACCTATGCAGCAGGCTCCGATGACAGTAGGATGGTCCTGCAAGGCGGCTTCAATCTCAGAAGCAGATATACGATACGCTTTATACTTGATGGTATCGGCAGTTCGCTCCATGAATTCAAGATCGTTATCATCATTCATCTTCATGAAATCGCCCATTCTATAATAAACGTCGCCGTTCATTTGGATAAAGGAGCGTTCTGTTTCTTCGGGTTTCTTCCAGTAGCTCTTGATTGTATATGGAGAAGTTACCAGAAGCTCCCCTACCTCCCCCTTTTGCACGGGTGCAAGCGTTTCCTGATCTGCCAGCATGACCTTGCGCGACTTCAACGGAGTCCCCACTACCGTTGGCCTCGGCTCCCTATCAAGCAGACTGTACGTTACGTGGCCCGCCTCCGTTGATCCGTAGACCTGGTACATCGGTATGTGGTACTTTTCCTTCCACGTCTTAAACACTTCACCGGGCAGAACATCGCCTCCGCAGTAACAATATTTTAAGGAGCCTAAATCGTATTGATCGATACGGTCGTTCTCGAGGAACATCCTGTATAGTGCCGGTACACCCAGCATCCATCCGACCTTGTACCGCTCAATTGCCTTAAGGGTGGCATCCACTTCGGGCGATGGCATGAGAATAACCGTGTTCCCGAAGTTGAAACCAAAAGCAATTGTAAACCCCTTTGCCATAATGTGGAAAAGAGGGTTGACCATGAGGATCACTTCCTTCCCTTCTTCCATGCGACTGCCCGCTACATCTTCCATGATGTCCCGGATGTATGAAATCTCACCCATGTGGTTTCCCGGCACACCTTTCGGGAACCCGGTTGTGCCCCCGGTATACATGATGTACGCAAGATCTTTCCAGGGATCGATCTCTACCTTCGGCAGTCTAGGCTCGTTGTCTCTCACGAGTTTAACAAACGAGTATATTTCTTTCCCCTTTTCTATTTTCCCGGAAGGTATTTTATTAAAGAGATATCCAAGCGCCTGTTTCCAGAATGGAACAAACTCGACAAGATTTGTGACAATGACCCTTTCGAGGCGTGTCTTCTTCATGACCTCACGGATGTAGACAAAGTTTGTGTCAAGACATATGACGGTCTTTATGTCTGAATCATCAATCATGTAGTCGATTTCAAAGGCCGTGTAGATAGGCGATACAGGCACCATCACTGCCCCGATCTTGTTTATCGCGAAATTCGCAATGATCCACTGAGGACAGTTGGGAATGTAGAGCATGACCCTGTCCTGCGGTTTTACTCCGATCTTCACGAGAGCCGCCGCAAACCTGTCAATGAGCGAGTTAAGTCTGCTGTAGCTGAAACGTTCCCCTAAATATGATAATGCAGTGTTTCCCGGATACTTCCGGCATATCTCTTCGAAGCGGGAGAACGTATACTCTTCTTTATATTGTTCCATCGCATGCTCCTTTACACTCCAAAGTAGGCTGATTTCACGTCAGGGTTATCGAGAAGTTCTTCCTTAGTACCTGAAAGAACGTTTGAACCATTCTCCATGATATACCCATAATCGATGATGGGCATAACAGGTCTTGCGTATTGTTCTGTCACGATGATTGAAATGTTTTTGGTATCACGTATCGCTTTTGTGCCGTTGATGACTATGTCCTGATACGCAGGGCTTAATCCCAGCAGGGGTTCATCGAGGAGGAGGACCTTCGGCTTTGCCATAAGTGCTCTTCCGATAGCGAGCATCTGTTGTTCACCGCCGCTTAAAAAGCCTCCCTGTCTTTTTAAGTGGTCCTTCAGCCTTGGAAATAGATCCAGAACATATTCTATGGTATCGTTTGTCTCCTGTTTCGTCGAAAGATATCCGCCTATCTTCAGGTTTTCAAGTACCGAGCTTTCCGGGAAGATTCTCCTTCGTTCGGGACACAGCACTATGCCTGCCTTTGCACGAAGATGAGGCTTCATGTCCGTAATATTTTCACCGTTGAATGTGATCTTTCCAAAGACCGTTATTCGTTCCCCTCCACGCATCTCTTCTTTTTTCTTGATGTCGAGCACTATTCCCGAAAGGGCATACATCAGCGTGCTTTTTCCAGCGCTGTTTGATCCGAAGACGCCGATGATCTTACCGTCGTCACATTGCATGCTCACATTATTGAGGGCAAGCATGTTTTCATAGAAAACCATCAATTCAAGTCCTTCAAGCATGGTTCACACCTCTTCGCTCCCGAGATAGGCTTCTTTTACCCGCTTATCTTCAATAACATCAGTGTAATCGCCTTCGGCGATCTTTTCACCGAAATTGAGCGCCATTACCCTATCTGCAACCCTGAAAAGTTCACGGAGTCTGTGCTCAATCATCACCAGCGTGACACCATCCATCTTCAGCTTTTCAATCAGCGGAACCATACCGGCGATTTCGCTCATACTGAGTCCGGAAAAGACTTCATCGCAAAAGATCACATCCGGTCTCAGAGAAATACAGCGTGCGAGTTCAAGCCTTTTCTGATAGCCCGTGGGAAGGGTGCCGGCCAGTTTGTACGGAACCCTCGATTCTCTTTCGAACCCGATCTCCTCGAGAATGTCGATCGCAACCGTGTCCCTGTCGCCGTGCCTGCCGCCTCCCCTCCAGCCACCTGTGGTCCGGGCCCTCGGTGACCACAGAGGTATGATAAGATTCTTGAAAGCGGGTAGCGAATAGTATGGCCTCATAAGCTGGAACGTCCTCGTTACCCCAACCTGTGAGATTTTATGGACAGGCCACCGGGTAATTTCTTCTTCCCGGAAAAAGACGTGACCCGTGTCCGGCCTTACAAAACCGGTAATACAATTAACAAGGGTGGTCTTTCCGGAGCCGTTTGGACCGATGATCCCGTAGATCTCCCCCTGGTACACATCGAAGCTAACATCCGAAAGGGCCTTCAGACCTCCGAAGGTCTTGCTGATACCTTTCACCGAAATAATGACCGTTTCATTCATATTTCACCACCCTCACAAAAAGACAAATTCCAAACCCCAAGCTCTAAATCCCAAACATGAAAATACTGAAACACCTGCGATTCCAGCTCTGTTCGGGCATCATACTCCCGGTTCAATGCTGAAAGCTGAAAAGGGGTGCGGACTGGACCACACAGACACGTCTGCTCATCATAATCTGGCCCATCGTTCTGTTGGTGGGGCTTGCGTCGCCCCCTCCACGAGCTAAGCTCGTAGAGCCTCCCCTTCTCGTCCGCGGTGCGGACTGAACCACACAGACACGTCTGCTCATCATAATCTGGCCCATCGTTCGAACTGGTGATATTTGCGTTGCATATAGACCATGATTCCTTCACTCTTAAAGACGATAAAGGCTGTGAGTGCTATTGAATAGATGACAATCCTCAGCGTTCCGAAGTCTCTCAGAATCTCGGAAAGAGGCACGAGAATAAGACATCCGATTACGGCTCCCACGAGCGTCCCGCCGCCGCCCATCACAACGGCGGCAATAGGTATAATAGAGAAATCCAGGGCAAAAAGCGAAAGGCCTGCAAACATGTAGAGGTGAGAAATGTACGCACCGGCAAAGCAACCCATAAGTGCTGCTATGAAGACTGCAATAGATTTCATATACGTCACATTGATCCCTGATGCCCTTACAGATTGGTCATTGTCCTTGACACCCCGCAGTACAAGTCCAATGTCCTCAACCACAAGTCTTCTCATGGCAAAGAGTACCAGGAGCATAACGACAATGATGAGGTACTGCTCCAGGTATTGGTTGGGAAAACTGGTAATCCCTGATATCCCGTTTGTGCCGCCGAATATGTTGAGGGCTTCGATAATCCTTGAGAAGAGTATAGGATACATGAGAGTCACTATAGCAAAATAGACACCTCTGAGGGGCAGACAGGGCATAATAAGGGCAGTGCATATACAGGCCCCGCCCACTGTCGCAAAGGGGATGGCCAGGTAGAGTGGTAGTGCTAAGTAGGAGTTAAATATAGCAGTAAGATATCCACCGACCCCGATAAAGAGAGCCCCGCCAAGGCAAACAAGCCCCACATAGTTCGCCAGAAAATCGAAGGCTATGGCGAGGATTGCATAGACACACATGATGTTCACAACCCTTTTCCAATATGGGGCGAGTTCGAAGATAACAGGGAGAAGCAGTATACCTCCTATTAGAAGCAATCGCGGACCCACAAGATACATTATCTCCTTTAATGAAGATATCGCGTAAATTCCTTCCGTTCTTACTTTCAGCCCGCGGTCAATCCTCTCTCTTCTTCTCATCACTGCAATGCCCAGACCTTGTTTCATGGCTATACCCTCTCTTCCAGTTGTTTTTGCTTTCCGTAAATACCGGAGGGTTTGATAAGCAGTGTGACAATTATTGCGAGAAGGGCCACTACCATCACAAAGTGTGACGAAATAAACTTTTCCGTGAGAATCTGGGCAAATCCTATGATAAAGGATGCTACCACGGTGCCCCCCCAGCTGCCCAGACCGCCTATGACACAGACTGCCACAGCAAATATGAGTACATTGTAACCTTGTTCCACAACAATATTGCCAAGCGGCAGAAGAAGGACGGCAGCTAATCCGGCAAGACCAGAGCCGATCGCGAGCGAGATAATCGCCGTCATGTCCGAGTCTATTCCCAACATCATGGCGGCCCTCTCATCCTGTGCGATCCCGCGCAAAGCGAGGCCGATCCTGTTGTACCGGGTGAACAGAAAAAGGAGGATAAAGATCGATATCCCTGCCCCTATAATTATGAGTCTCTGGTAATCGATTGAAACGCCCCCTATTTCAATGGATCCGCTGACAAAAGCCGGGAGCGTGTACGTCATTCCCCTCAATCCTCCCCATCTCAGCCCCTCAATAATTGCAAGGCCTATGGCGTATGTGCCGATGATCTCGGAAATTTCCATCCCCCGTATGCGAATAATGATGAACCGGTATACAAGAGCTCCCAGGATGCTTGTGGCCGCAAGTCCCAGCAACACTGAGGGTAGATAGGGAAGCCCGGCTTTGTTAATGAACAGCCATACCAGATAGCCTGCCGTAATATAGAGAGCGCCGTGAGCAAAATTGGGCAGTCTGCTAATACTGTACACAAGAGCAAACCCCAAAGACATGAGTGAAAGCACAATACTATTGGTTATACCGTAAATGAGAATATCCAAGGTTCCTCCTTTTGGAAATTACTTCACGCTACTTCATCCAGGAAGGCAGTTGCACCTTCCCGACAGCAACGCTCGGAGGAAAAACCTGTACCCTTTTGTCCTTCTGCCACTGGATAACACCGGTAACAGCACCCTCTTTGGGATCATACGACGGTATAATCTGATGGTTCTTTTTGTCGAACCTCATTCTGCCATATACGCCCATTATGTCACTGTTTTCCAGGGCGGTAATGATCTTATCGGAATCGGTACTGTTCGCCTTCTCGATGGCGTCCTTCATCTGGTAAACCGCCATGTAGCTCGATGAAGTTCCATAGCCTTCAGGCTCAAGGCCCCATTTCTTCTTGTATGCGTCTACGAATTTCATTGTCCAGGGAGTTATTTTCGCGGGAGCGTTGCCACCATTTACCAGGTTGACAATAAGGTATTCTCCCTTACCTGCAGTTGCTTTGTAGAACCCGGGCTGCTCTGCGGCGTTAACAAAACCCACAGGGATACATTTCAATTTCATGTCAGCCCATTGCTTCAGGAGAATGGCTGACTCGGGCATGTCCATCCACAGGAAGAGCACCTCCGCGCCTTTCTTGCCCGCGTCGATAAGTGCCACCGAGTAATCGCCTGTTCCTGTGGGAAATATCTTCGTGTCGAGAATTGTCCATCCTTTTGCAGTAAGTGCCTTTGCCAGCGCTTCGCCGCCTCCCCGCGCATGTGCCACATCCTGAACCATAATGTATGCTTTGCTAAACTTGTGGGTCTTCTTCATATCTTCGAAGAGCGTCACCATTTCCCCGGTCATGACGCCGACATGGCTCGTATTTCTGAAGCAGTATTTGTACTTGTCGTAATTCTCGGCAACCTTGTTTGTGTAAGCGGGCGTCAACACACCGGTTGTAAGAATACTCACTTTCTTGTACTTGTTCAGCAGGTCCATAGCTGCCAGGGCGGCTTCCGAGCGTACCGGCCCTCCGATGATAACGTCAGCCTTCTTTTCAAGGATGAGTTTTTCAATTGCCATGAGAGCGTCGCTCACAGGCACCCCGGGCTCAAGATCGCGGGTGTCGATGACCTCCACCTTAAAAGGTCTTTTCTTTCCGGCGATCGCCACGCCACCTGCCGCGTTGATCTCTTCAACAGCAAGCTTAATACCCCTTTCGGCGTCCCACCCATAGAGAAATGCCGTTGATAGAGGAGCTCCGATTACTATAGGAGCTTCAGCTGAATGTGATGGAATTACAAACAGGAAGGAAATTAAAAGGATAAAAACCAATGACACCGCTTCTCGTTTCATAATTACCCCCTTTGATGACTTCCAGGTCACCCTGGTACAGATAACGTTTGTCAATAGGTTGAAAATATCCTGGTGTGTATGTTGGCCAACCCCCTTGTTGTTCCTCTTAGATTCTCTATACTCCTCATCGGTGACGAAGCAATCATTATGCCATGTATGCAGCGCAGGATAACCAGATGAAATCATTGATGACCGTTTTACGCATTCCAATCCGGTCTCTTTCACTTTTGCAGTCTTTCTTTCAATTATTGATAATTGCTTTCAATTGGAAGAAAAGTTCAAGGTACAGGGTGCAAGGTAAAGGGGAGAGAAAAAAAGTAGTCCGAATCTTCAACCTTGGACCTTATGCCTGGAACCTTGAACCTGTATTTGTCTATTCCATTTCTTTATTGTACATCTTGAGTTTATTGCGTAGCGTGGGACGTGTTATCCCGAGAAGCTCACAGGCTTTTCCGAGATGCCAGTGTGTGCGGTTCAGCACCGATATAATGTGATCCTTTTCGATGTCTTTCAGACTGTGTTCAAGGTCCTTTGCTTGGCTTGCGGTGTTGGTGTGATTATCAGTTTTCTTTTCCAGCAGAGGCATAATCAATTCCTCGAAAATCACTTCGCCATGTGTGTTAACGGCTGCGTGCGTAAGGACATTCTCCAGTTCCCGCACGTTACCGGGCCATTCGTATTGCATCATCCTTTTTAACGCCTGTTCCTCAATTCTATGTACATCTTTATTGATTTCACGATTTATTTTTTTCAGCAGATACTCCACGAGTAAAGGTATATCCTCAAGCCGTTCTCTGAGGGGGGGAACCCTGATTGTTGCAACATTGAGCCTGTAATAGAGGTCTTCTCTGAAGAGCCCTCTGTCGACCATTTGTTTGAGATCTCTGTTTGTCGCCGCGATCACCCTCGCATCAGATTTGATCTTCTTCTCTCCGCCAAGGCGCTCGAACTCTTTCTCCTGCAGAAACCTGAGCAGCTTCGATTGCAGCTCAAACGGAATCTCACCCACTTCATCGAGAAAGATAGTGCCCTGCCCCGCAAGCTCAAATTTCCCTTTCTTTGCATGCGATGCACCTGTGAACGCACCTTTTTCGTGGCCGAAAAGTTCACTTTCGAGTAGATTCCCAACGATCGTAGAACAATTAATAGCCCGAAAAGGATGGTCTTTCACAGGACTGTTATGATGTATTGCACGTGCAATCAGTTCTTTACCTGTTCCCGTTTCCCCCTCAATCAGGACAATGATCCTATTGCCCGACAAGGTTCCTATTGTTTTAAAAATGTCCTTCATCCCCCTGCTCTTTCCGATGATCTTTCCTTCCGTGTATGTCAAAGACAGGCTTGGATGTGCTGCTCCCTGGAAGCGGGTAGAGGCCGAGGTCCGCACGGCTCTTTTAATCGCTTTTTCGAGCTCCTCCACATCTATTGGCTTCGGTATGTAGTCGAAAGCACCGAACTTAACTGCCTTGATAGTGGTGTCCATGTCATGAAAAGCAGTAATAATGATAATATTACTTCTCCCCATCCTCACCAGTTGCTGGAGTACATCAAGTCCATTTATATCGGGTAAGCGAACATCGAGTACTGTCACATGAGGATCAAAAGCAGTGCACTGCCGAATACCTTCACGAGCTGTTAAAGCGCACTTTACCGAATATCCTTTTTCGGTCAGAAACATTTCCAACGATTCGAGAAGCGGTTTCTCATCATCAATAATGAGAATTCTCTCCGGCTTCATAGCATCTCCTTGTACGGAATGGAAAGGCAGACCTTCGTTCCGTGGGGTTTAAGGGTAGTAACATCGATGCTTCCGCCATGTGCTTCGATGATTTTTTTAACATTCGACAGCCCCAACCCTGTGCCCTGCTTTTTATTACTGAAGAAAGGATCGAAGATAAAAGGAAGATCACGTGTGTTTATTCCCGGACCGTTGTCGGCAATCTCCACATATAATGGATCGCCATTTCTTCCGGACCGTTTCATACCAATATTAATATTGCCTCCACGCGAGGGTAGTACCTCAATTGAATTCAGCAGAATATTTATCAGCATCTGCTCGATCTTCTCCTGATCCACCAGCACCTGAGGAATACGTCTGGCACACCGCCTGTTCACGGTGATATTTTTCTCTCTGATCCTTGTATCCATAATCTCGAGACATGAATCAACTATATGGCTGATTGAGGCAGGTTCGATCCTGAGTTTCACGGGACGTGCAAAATCCAGCATTTCATCGAGTATTCCTTCGAGACGCGATATCTCACTTACGACAATCTCCATGCGCCTCTTATCATTTCCGTTAAGCGCAGAGTTCTTCACAATAATCTGACTGTTCATCTTGACCGACGATAGAGGATTACGAATTTCATGGGCCAGAGACGTGGTCAACTTCCCGATGTGTGCCAATCTTTCAGATTCCCGTATCCGCTTCTCCGTCTCCATCCTTTCGGTAATATCTCTGCATACACCGGCAATCGCGTACTCACCTTCGTACACGATGCGCTTCACCTTGTTTTCCGTTGGCAGCACAGCCCCGTCCTTGTGCTGTCGAAGAAACACATACAGGTCCTTTGAAACCCTTCCGGCCAGTCTTTTTTCGTACAAATTCCGGACAGCAGGAAGTGATCGTGGGGCAATGAGCTCTGTAATGACTTTACCGATCATTTCCTTTAATGAATAACCGTACAAATTGCAGAATTCCTGGTTCGCAAACATTATACGGCCGTTCCGATCCGCCACAAAATAGCCGTCATTGATTTCCTCGACCAGGGTCCGGTATTTCGATTCAGACTCCGCAAGTTCTCCCGTGCGCCGCTTCACGTCCTGCTCAAGATTTTCTGCATATCGTCTGATTTCCATTTCGTGGAGTGATTGAAAGTAGTTGCTGAACTTCTTGATCGTGTAAAGAAGACAGGCATTTACCTTCCTCAAAGCTACAAAAAGCTGCTCACCATCCAATGTCTTTACGAGAATAGGTGTAAGGATCGTGCGGTAAAGCTCGTACGCATTCTGCACTTCGGAAAGCGAAAAGCCTCCTTCCAAGCGCACCTTCGTAATCCATTCTATATGCTGGTCTATCTTTGAATAGTCATTATTCACGAGAACCGCATAACCTGCATCACATGCAGAGGAGCAGGTCACATAGAGTTCCTTCCTGGGTCTCTTTTTGTAGCGGTTGCTGACGGAGGTATGAAGAAAGCGTATCCACTTTTCTATTATTTCATCACGATGTGAGACTAATAGCTTTTTTAGGTACACCGTAACAACAAGTATAGACCTGCCGATCAGGCTAGTCAAGTTCGTCAGTCAGACGCGAATTGCCTCATAAAAAATGTTACCCAACAGGTGGTGATACAAAGATCGTTGACTCATAATTGATGTTACCGAATACAATGACCTTTTAAGGAGGGTCAGGTAATGAGTCCACGATCAAAGAAAGAATATCAGGAGACGGTCTTTCTCAGGTATAAAAAGGCCTCCCGTGATGAGAAAACCAGGATACTTGACGAGTTCTGTGCTACCTGTCATTGCCATAGAAAACATGCCATACGGCTCTTAACAACATTCAAACGATTTACAAAACCAAAACAGAAGAAGAGGGGCAGAAAGGCAATCTATAGCGCCGAGGATATTCTTTTGCCTCTCTCAAGAATATGGCGTGCTGCAAACCTTCCCTGTTCAAAACGTCTGAAGGTCATTATTCCTCTGTGGCTACCCGGGTATGCAGATATATACGGCGCTCTTCCCCTTGAAGTAATCAAGGCATTACGAAAGATATCGCATGCGACAATCGACAGAATCTTGCAACCTGTTCGCATACACTATACAAAACGGGGAAAGTCCACAACCAAACCGGGCACACTTCTGCGTAAGCACATACCGGTCAAGCTCAACCAGTGGGATGAATCACGTCCGGGATATCTTGAAGCCGATACGGTGGCACACTGTGGAGAATCCATGGCGGGTATGTTCGTATTTACCGTTGACCTTGTCGATATTGCCACCGGATGGACAGAACAACGGGCCGTATGGGGAAAGGGAGAGACGGGGGTATTGGAACAAATTAAGGGTGTGGAACAGGCTCTTCCCTTCAAGATTCTCGGTTTTGATTGCGATAACGGCTCTGAGTTCCTCAATCATCATCTTTTCACGTACTTCACCGGGAGACGAAGTCCGGTTGCCTTTACCAGAAGCCGTGCCTACCACAAAGATGATAATGCCCATATAGAACAGAAGAACTGGACCCATGTGCGGCAGTGGTTAGGATACGACAGGCTTGATGATCCCCGTGTTGTTGATCTTCTGAATGATCTCTATACACAGGAATGGAGGCTCTTCCATAACTTCTTCTGTCCTTCGGTAAAGCTCATTGCAAAGGAAAGAGTAGGATCAAAGACAATCAAACGCCATGATTCTCCAAAAACACCCTATCAGAGGATCATCGCGTCAGACTATATAGAAACATCGGTAAAGAAGGCGCTCACTGAAAAACTCGAAGACCTCAATCCCTTCGTCTTGAGAAAGGCCATGGAGAAAAAGCTTACAAAAGTCTTCCAACTCTGTTATAACTCACATCATCAGGGGTCAACGATCGATGACCTCCTTCGGTAACATTTAATTGTGAGGCAACTGGAGACGGCCGTATCCTGTGAATACAAAAACGGTGCTGCTAAAGGTCAGTGATCCGGACGAGCAATTCGATACAGCCCTGGATCGGTAAATCCAGGATGGGCGGGTACGTAAAGCTTTCGAAGTGGAGAGCGAAGCCATGATCTATTTCCCGTCAACATCCTGAATTTTCCTTGAAAAGAAAGCCGAATTAAAAGATAATCACAGAACCATTTTCTATTGGAGAATCCATGCGTTCAAAACGATTAGCGCTGTTTAGCATTGCTGTTGCGCTGGCCACATGTCTCATTGCGTATTTTGTCTTACTCAGGGATACTCCATCACCGGCTGATCGCATGATTAAGCCGGTTCCAGGGATCACGCCGCCTCCTCTTCGCGAACCTCTTCGGAGCGACACCATATTCCACCTTACCAACAAAATAAGGATAGAGAACGGATTGCATGAGTTGACCGGAAATCAGATACTGAATACCATATCGGACAAACGGGCAAGAGACATGTTCACGCGGCAGTATTTCGCGCACGTTTCTCCGACAGGTGAACAGCCTTCGGATGTAGCACAGAAGTCGGGATACAAATACAAGATAGTGGCAGAGAACATCGCTACGGGTTACTTTTGCACGAATCAGGATGTCATTGATGGGTGGATGCAGAGCCCGGGACACAGGAAAAATGTACTTTCAAATGATGTGACTGAATTAGGTACGGCTATTGTAAAAGGCAGGCTGAACGGACGTGATACATGGATCGCCGTGCAGACCTTCGGGCTGCCGTTACCGGAGTCGCCGCAGTGTCAGGAACCTTCCAGGGACCTTGCCAATGAAATAAAAGAAAAAAGGATCGAAACAGATCAACTGCACGAAACGCTGAAGAGACGGCGGGAGGAACTTGATAAGGAGCGCGCTTTCATTGAGGAGGAACGCAATTCAGCTTCGCCGCGAACAGCAAATAATTCCCGGTTGTTTAACCAGAGAGTGACATTTTACAATCAGCAAAGCACACAGTATAATGCGGACTTGACAGAACTAAAATACATGCTGGGCGTGCTGCAATCCCGGATCGTAGAGTATAATGACATGGTTCAGATGTACAACTCGTGCAGCAACTCGAACGGATCGCTCACGTGGAGGGTTAACAAGGATTAATGAGCATCCCGGGCATCATGCACCTTACATCTTCTTACACAGAACTGAAAATACACAAGGCTGCTTACGTAGACCAGAGCCAGACACACAAACATCATCCGGTAACCTGTAAAAGGAAGGATAAGACCCATCACCAAGGGTCCAACAGCAATTCCGAAGTCCATTAAAGCCTGAAAAGTTCCTACAGCAGGACCGCTTGCAGAACCGGCATACTCAAATGAATACGCCATTATAGCAGGATTAACGAAAGCCACACCTACACCCTGAAGCAAACCTGCCAGGATAAACATGGGTAGCGTTTTTGATACGGCAATAATAACCATGGCTACTATTGTAAGAGAGATAAATACAAGGATAATTCTCTCCTTGTCAAATGTATCAAGGAATCTTCCTCCCAAAATTCTGCTTGCGACAATGGCAACTGCAGTAGCCGAGAAGAAGTGTCCGGGGTTTGTAACGCCGCACTGGATTGCATATAAGGGAAAGAAGGCACTGATGCCACCGAAAACAAACGTGTGAAGAAAACCCGTAAAAGCGGGTACGACAATCTTCCGTTCAAATAGATGGTTCCTTCGCTCCGGCTTACTGTCGCCTGTCCCGGATCCTTCCGGCCGCTTTACATTCCATGGAAGGAAGAAAGAGCATACTGAAAGGCAGGCGCCGCAGAGAAATAGATTTGTAAAGGAATACTGGTTAATAATGTACATACCCGCAGGAGCTGCAATGGCTGTCGCTATATTCGGAGCTATCATGTAATAGGCAATGCCTCTGCCGCGATATAATGGAGGGATTACCCTGAGACTGTATGTAAACGCGGCGGTGCTCAAAAATGCAAATGCTATACCCTGAAAAATCCTGACAGCAAGAATGGGCCAGAAAGGATGGAGCACCACAAGCGAGAGAAAGGTAACGATTGACAGCAACGCGCCCGCCATCATTACGGTCTTTTCAGAATATTTTGAGACTGCTCCTCCCGCTATAACTCTGAAAACCAATGATGATATGGCAAAGATTCCAATAAGCACACCTATCTCTCTCGCGCTTGAGCCTGACCGGGAAAGAAATATCGGCATGGTGGGTACAAGCGATTGATTGGCAACTGCAAAGACAATATAAGCAACGTATACGAGAATGAAATCACGCGTCAGTATACTTCTCATTCCATAGCGGGAACTGATTGTCTGGCTCTGCACGGCACCACAGTGTTCCATATGAAAGGCAGATTGTCAATGCGCAGGGCAATAGAAAACATTCGTTAAGGCGCGCAGACTAAGGGTGCTGAAATGCACAAAATCTTATTGACCGATATTTTGCAATTGTAGTAAATACATTCAAGCGCTAGGGCAGCCGAAACACATGCAGTTGATGGACTTTTAAAGGAGGATCCATGGTGAAAAAAGGTGTATTCTGCACATTGTTCGTTGTATCAATCTGTATCTGTATCTTTATCGCAGGGCTGGCGACTGCAGCCGAGAGAGCGACATCAAAGGGAACTTCGGTCGCAGCCCAAAAAGATGAAACAAAAAAGGCAATACCGAAGGGACCGAAGCCGCAGTACGGGGGTATCCTCAAGGTCGTCGAAACAGTGGGTCCGAAAACCCCGTTTGGTTGGCCTCCTGAGACCGTCGGTGAGGGATCTGTGGCCGGAAAACCTGCCATCGAATCACTCCTTCGACAATATTACGATGGCCATTTCGAGCCGTGGCTGGCGACCTCCTGGAAAATTGCTTCCGATAAGAGTTCAATCACATTTAATCTGAGAAAGGGAGTGAAATTTCACGACGGCACTGACTTTAATGCGGAGGCCGTGAAGTTTAATCTCGAAGCAAAAAAAGCTGCAAAGATGTCGGGGACTGAGGATTGGTCTTCAATCGAAGTGATCGATGATTACACGATCCGGGTGAATCTATCGAATTGGGTCAACACCGCCCTTGCACGCTTTACCGCCATATACGGAGCGGTTGTTTCACCGACAGCGTTTAAGAAGAACGGAATAGACTGGGTAAGATGGAATCCGATTGGAACTGGCCCCTTCCAGTTCGTCAGCTTTGAACGCGATGTAAGCGCAAAATATAAGAAATTTGAAGGATACTGGCAGAAAGGCAAACCATACCTCGATGGTGTTGAGTACGTGTACATAAAAGATCCCATGACACAATCAGCAGTGATGCAGTCAAAGGAAGGCCAGGTGCTGAATACGGAAGGGGGAAAACTCCCGGCCGATCTCAAGGCGATGGGTCTTGACGTCTTCTCACCTGCCACCGGAACCGTGACTCTTATTCCTGACAGTATGAACGCAGATTCACCGCTCTCAAACAGGAAAGTTCGGGAGGCGATCGAGTATGCGATCGATAAAGAAGCCATAGCGAAGGCGAAGAGCTACGGCTTCTGGGGCGCCTCATATCAATATCCGCCTCCAGGCACAGCCGGTTATATCAAGGATTATCAAGGTCGTAAATATAACCCTGCAAAAGCGAAACAGCTTCTGAAAGAAGCAGGGTATCCCAACGGGTTTAAGACCAGAATCACTCCTCACTTCGCCATTGATAGGGATGTTATGGTGAGTATCCAGAGCTATCTCGCCAAGATCGGTGTAACCGCTGATCTTGATTTCGTAGACCAGGGAAAGTTTACCGAAATGCGCCGGAAGGGATGGAAGAACGGTTTTCTTGGCATGCCTCTGGGAGTCTATCCGAACTATCTGCAGGCCATTCAGATATATCTGTTGCCCAGTTCTCTCGACTTCCCGAGCCTCAAGAAACCGGCGAACATCGAAGCCATGGTCAATGAGGCTCTTTCAACAATGAATCTGGAACCGAAGAGAGTTCAAAAAGTCTTAAGAGCATATTACGATGATGCTACTGTGATCCCCATACATGCCACTTGTCGCGCGAGCATTAAGCAGAAGAACGTTCATGATACGGGCCACCTCACTTTCGGTGTCTGGCCGGAGTGGGCTCCTGATCAGGCATGGATGAGTAAATAATCCTGACAGCGTCTCCGGAATATTTTTCCGGAGACGCATCTCTCCCGTATAGACAGGGACAACACCTGAATTTATCTGGTTTCCCATCCGCCCACATATTCTCAAGTTATAATTGGCTTGCGTCAAGGAGACTGATCATTATGGTAGTGTGCTCACAGTTGCGGCACGGAGACGAATATGAGATGCCCGGGAAAGGATATGCTAAACTGGAAACCGGAGGTATATTCGACGTCAACTGTCCCTTCTGCGGACATGCAGCCGGGTTCTTCAAGGACGAAGCAACACGAGAATGCCGTTTCTGCAAACATACCGTCAAAAATCCTTCTGAGTAACTTACCTTTTAAGCCCATAGAAACCGATTCACTGTTTTGTCACGCCGGACTTGATCCGGCGTCCAGAAAAAAGGAAATCACTGGATACCTGCCTCCGCAGGTATGACGGAATCGATTGATCTGTACGGTATACCAGGTTACTCTCCTGAGAGATCGCCCAAAGGGGCGTGTACCGCTAAGACAAAACATGGATGTGCCGGGTACTGCCCCTTTAGACATCGATTCCAGGATTATCCGG
>CAYYLU010000028.1:0-25234 GCA_964472475.1 uncultured Syntrophus sp.
ATGTCGGCGATTTCAAATACGTCCGCCAAAAATTTCCCGTTTTTCGCAGGAACAATCAGGGTGACTGCCGCTGCGCGCTTGACCCATCGGTTGTGAGAACGCGCCCAGATCTTCAAATGTTTGATATAGTCGGGGTACGTCTCAACGAACGCGCCCACTGTGTGATTGCAAAACCCGTCGCAAGATGCCCAATTACTTACATACGTCTTCACCCATTTTTCAAAAATCCTGAAATCTTCAGCCTCGTATTGTGTACGGAGGGCGTAAGACCAGGTGTTAGCAACAAAACTCTCTTCCATGAAACCCGACTTCCACAGTTCCTCACATAATGAAAGTATCTTCGCCTTTCCGAGATCTTTGATTCCTTTGAAATAGTCCCGTGCAATCTTTGTTGTTACCGGTGTTTTTACGCCATAGAGTTTCACCGGCTCTTTGAAATAGTGCATTCCACCGATCCTCACCCTCTCGTCCGCTCTTTCCCTTAGCTCCCGTCTGATTTTCTTCAGCACATCGTCCATGTCTCACCTTCAGATATAATATCGAGTCTTGTTTTTCGTTCGTTTGGCCTGGATAACGTTCATCTCATTGAATGGCCACACGTCACCTTCTTGACGTAGCGAGTGCAGCGCCAAGAAACATGAATGTGGCACCACCGATTTGGTTGATGATGCGCCCGCCCTTTTCCGATATCAGCCATCGCTTTGCTCTCCGCGCGAACAGTGCGTAGAGACAATGGATGACGACAACCAGAGAACTGTATGTTAGAACTTGAATGGTGAACTGAGTCGAATAATCCGTTGAGCCATCTATGAACTGTGGAAACACCGAAATAAAGAAAAATATCACTTTAGGGTTTGTGAGCTGCAGAGACAAGCCCTCTGCAAAAAGTTTTCCGGCATTTGTTTTCTGAATCGGCTTTTCCTCGATTGCATATGCGGGAGTGCGCCACAGCCTGATACCCAGGTAAACAAGATAGGCGGCACCAAGGAATTTTATAATGGTGAATGCCAGAGCGGAGGCGGCTAAAAGGATCCCCAGGCTTGTGGCCGATATCGCTGCTACTGTGAGCGCTCCGACTGAAATTCCGAGAATGCCGCCGAATGTCTCCCTGGCTCCATGTCGAAGCGAATTCGTGAGAGTCATGACAACACCGGGTCCCGGACTGAAAACAGTGGCTGCGGCCATAAGCAGAAATAACGGATACAGTTTCATTTATTTTCTCCAGATAATCATGAGCAGTGATATCAGCATATCGCTAGCTTTTGTCCCAGTTCATAGCACTGGTCCATGATCTCTTGTCGGTAGCGAACCTCCCCTCGTTTCGTGACTCCGGGGACCAGGATTGTTTCGGAAAGGGTCATCTCGAGATAATCAAGACTCCTCTTAAAGAAATCGACGACAAGGCTTGCAGTTGTTAATGTGGTATCTTCAAACGGCACGACAATAGCCGCCGTTTTCCCGCTTATCTTGGTTCTATTGGCATGACAGTTGAAATAGACGAAACGGTCAACAAAGCATTTCATGAGCGCCGTCGGACCATACCAATAAACAGGTGTCCCAAACACCAGTGCGTCACATTCCGCTATCTTCGGGTACAGCACTGCCATATCGTCGTGCTTGCTGCACGCGTGATTCTTCTTCCAGCATACATGGCAGCCGTTGCACTCCTGTATGTTGAGATCTCCCAGCATTATGAGTTCTGCATTCGCCCCTCTGTCTCTTGCACCCTCCAACGCCTGTGATACGAGCACATGCGTGTTGCCGCTCCTGCGGGGGCTCCCCATTATTCCTAGTATTTTTCTCATTCGCTTTTAATGATGGAACCGGGTAGTGCATCCCTGTTTCCATATTGTATTTTATAACGGTTTAACTGGCGCATATATATCAACTGTATACTTCCCGTCTTTAGGTTCCTCCGGAAATAACTCAAAGCAGGGCTTGTCATCCGGTTGATACCCACTCTGCGGGAGCCAGGTACCATAAACCCAATCCCATGCCTGCATAAACTCATCCTTGGAAAGAATAAAACGGGATATCGCGTATTTTCCTCCGGCAATCGTCATTTTACCTATCTCTCCACTAACTTCGGTCTTCGGTGGGACAACAAGGGAAACGCTTATTCTTAGCTTGTTTTCCTTCGTTATTTTATGGTCGTCATGATACACTGTTAGAAACTTCGCATCTTTCCCTATTAAATTTCTCGGACCGGCCCACGTGCAAAGCTTGCCGAAGAGTCTGCCAAAGAGTGCTTCGTCACCCTTGTATGGGCCTATGTGACGTACATAAGCGACCGTCATGTCCGGTAGTTCTTTCACTTCTACTATTTGATGTTGAGTATTCATTGAAAACCTCCAATAGTTTGTGTTTTTCGTATACTCAACATACACGCTGTCGTAGCTTAATGCTTTCTCCCCGTTGCAATCTTCTTGAACAGGATTGCTGCTAATTTGATTACGATTGCTATTGAGCTTTCGCCATTTAGTAGGACTAACATCAAAATATCTATTGAACGTTCTTGTAAAAAGAGCATGGCTCGAAAATCCGCACATGTGAGCGATTATTGTAACAGCCGTTTCTTGATTAGTCAGCAATAGAGAAGCCGCTTTTTCCACCCTGGATCTTTGAATGAAATCAAAGAGCGTCTCGTTCATTATGGAACTGAATATTCGATGAAAATGATACTTGGAGAAACAGGCAATTCCTGCCAGTTCATCCAGAGTGAATTCATGATCAATATTCTTCTCGATGTAATCGATCACGCGGTTTATGCGGCTTCTGTATTCTGCATTCAGATGTGGATTGCTTTTGTCATTTTCTTGCATTGCCTAATAGTACAGAATTTTGAATCAAGAGTACATCGTCATTTTACAGAGCAGCAACAAGGAAGAAAGTGCGAGAGAAACCTACAGCTTGTTAATCGTCTTTGTAACCCTTCGAAGTCGCTTCGGCAGCTTCCGCGGATTGCCACCTTTTCTTTCACCGCGCTGTTCATACTCCTCGTCATCCTTATCGAAGGCTGCCGCGGGTGACTCCATCATTTCGTTCAATCGCACCGGCGTAAGAAAGGGAACCCCATTGCGCTTGGCCTCATCGATGATCGCCCTGTCTGAAGTCACTACGACCATCCCTGCCCGCCTCTGTCTGATCCAGTCGATCATCACCTCGTCGGCCGTCTCGTTCTCTTTCGAATAGACGATCTCAATACCTTTATAGCTTTCGTGCTGCCGTGTAAGAGAGAAGTTCTTATAGGCGTCGAACACAACCGTGATCTTCCCGCCTTTTGTCTTTTTATATTGGAATAATCTTTCGAGAATTGACCTGCGGAGCATATCGAGACTGGCGTCCCCGGTCGAGCTCCTGGAGCGGTTCAGATAATTGTATCCGTCAATGATGAGGTGGGACATGGAATTCCAAGCTCAAGGTTAAGCCGATACAAAAGACTTAGATAGATCCAGCACTATGGAAACATTCAAGCGTTAACACCAAATCCTTTCTCTCAACCTTGTACCTTTATCCTTTGGCCTTGTACCTATTTCAGGCTTTTCCGACTACTTTCTTTTCCCTGCTGTAGAAATCTTTCAGCACCCTGTCGAGCACACCGTTGATGAATTCACGAGAATCTTCGCTCCCGTATTTCTTGGCAATTTCAATGGCTTCGTCGATTGCAACCTTTGGAGGTACATCTTCCGAGAAAAGCATTTCGTACACGCCGACCCTGAGGATGTTCAGATCGACATAAGTAATCCTGTCGAGTCTCCAGTTGTCACTGGCACTCTTGACGAGCCGGTCTATCGCCTCCTTCTCCCGCTCTATTCCGGAAAGAAGCGTTTTTGTATAATCTATTACATCCTGCTGGTACGGGAATATATCACAGTATCTTGCCAATGCCCTATCAATGTCTTCACTGTTCGTCTCCATCTGATAGAGCATTCTTAATGCTAATTCTCTTGCTTTCCTTCGACGCACAATTTGTTTTCCTTTATGAGATTCACCATCTCGATTGCTGACATAGCGGCATCATAGCCTTTATTACCCGATTTAGTCCCGGCCCTCTCAATTGCCTGTTCAATATTGTCGCTGGTGATAATTCCGAACGAAATTGGTTTCTCTATCTCCAATGATGCCTGCGCAATACCCTTTGCCACTTCGGAAGCAACGTAGTCAAAGTGCGGTGTGGCCCCTCTTATTACGGCTCCGAGACAGATGATGGCATCATTGCCACTCTTCTTTGCGAGCAGCTTTGCTACGAGCGGCACTTCAAACGCACCCGGCACTTTATAGATGTTTATTTGTTTTTCTTCCGCTCCGTGTCTTTTCAGGGCATCCATTGCACCTTCGAGAAGCCTCTCAGTGATAAAGCTGTTGAATCTGCTTACGACTATTGCAAATCCATAACCTTTCGCGTTCAGTTTCCCTTCCCGTATCATGTCCGCTCCTTATAAGTTGTTGAGAATGTGGCCAAGCTTTTCCTGCTTGGTTTTCAGATATGCGACATTATCCTTTGTCGGCTCCATTTCAATGGGTACTCTTTCGGTAACAGTCAGGCCGTATCCTTCGAGGCCTTTTATCTTTTTTGGATTATTTGTAAGCAGTCTCATCTGCTTCACGCCAAGATCAGCGAGTATCTGCGCACCAATCCCGTAATCCCTCAGATCCGGAGAAAACCCGAGAGCAATGTTCGCCTCTACTGTGTCGTGGCCATTATCCTGCAGACAATACGCTTTCAGTTTGTTAATGAGGCCTATGCCACGGCCTTCCTGTCTCATGTAAAGGAACACACCTTTGCCTTCGCGTTCGATCATCTTTAAGGCAGCCTGGAGCTGCTGACCGCAATCACACCGTAACGACCCCAGGACATCACCGGTGAAACATTCGGAATGCACGCGCACGAGGACCGGTTCTTCGCCCTTTACGTCTCCCTTTACCAAAGCCAGGTGGGTCTTCTTATCTACGTCATTTTCGTAGCCGATGAGCGTAAATTCACCGCCGAATGAGGTGGGAATTCTCGTCTCCACAGCTCGCCGCACGATGTGTTCATTTCTCATTTTATATTTGATAAGATCAGCGATAGTTACGATTTTGAGTCCATGCTTTTCAGCGAAGACTTCCAGATCGGGGAGCCGCGCCATTGTTCCGTCTTCGTTCATTATCTCGCAGATAACTCCGGAAGGCTTCAAACCAGCAAGGCGGGCCAGATCCAGCGATGCTTCAGTGTGGCCGACCCTCACCAGCACGCCGCCCTTCTTCGCCACAAGCGGGAAGATGTGCCCCGGTCGGGAGATGTCGTCCGCCGTGCATTTTTCGTCGATAGCCACCTGAATCGTTTGCGCCCTGTCATGGGCGGAAATACCTGTTGTGACACCATGTTTTGCCTCTATAGAGACTGTGAAAGCAGTATTATACTGAGAGGTGTTCTCTTCCACCATCAAAGGAAGTTTTAACTCACGGACTCTCTCTTCCGTGAGAGACAGGCATATAAGTCCACAGGCGTATCGCGCCATGAATGTGATTGCCTCCGGGGTGACCTTCTCAGCTGCAATCATGACATCGCCTTCATTCTCTCTGTCTTCATCGTCAACGATGATGACCATCTTACCCTGACGAATATCCTTCAGGCCTTCATCGATTGTTGAAATCGCCATCTTCTACTCTCCTTGTAAAAATCCGTGTCGGGACAGAAAATCCTTATCGATACTTTTGCCGCTCTGCTTTTGCAGAAAGTGCCCCACATATTTACCGATGATATCTGTCTCTATGTTGACTACATCCCGCAGGTTCTTTTCGCCAATTGTCGTCCGAGATACAGTATACGGAATTATGTTAACTGTAAATGTATTATCATGCCGGTCGTTGACTGTCAAGCTTATTCCGTCTATTGTAACGGAACCTTTTCTCACGATAGTACTTGATATTTCAGGAGAAACTTCGATGACGAACCGTTCAGAATCACCCTCGTTGTGCCTTTCGACTACGACACCGGTTCCATCAACATGGCCGGTCACAATATGTCCCCCGAACCTGCCGTCAGCACTCATGGCCCGCTCCAGATTCACGTGTTCTCCGGGCTTTTTTCCTTTCAATGTGGTCAGACGCAGTGTTTCGAGTGACGCATCCGCCGTGAATGCATTCGCCGACAGTCTCGTAACCGTGAGGCACACACCATCTACGGCGATACTGTCGCCGTCTCTGATGCTAACGCCGGGCAGGTTCGTTCTTACAGATAATTCCCACCGGCCTCCAAGTTTTTTGATGCCGGAGAGAACTCCGATGTCCTCAATGATTCCTGTGAACATAACCTTCTATACAAATATTATCTTTAAATCTTTTTAGTGCAACGATGTCAATCCGGTGAGCATCTTTTAGGAAATCTATGCCGCGACCACCGATAAGGTTGAAAGCATTCTTACCGCCGATCAGAATCGGTCCATAGAAGAAGAATATCTTGTCAATCAGATCTTCTTTCAATAATGCGCTGTTTATTTCTCCACCGCCTTCGACAATTACGTTTGTGATACCCCTGTTAAAGAGCTCTTCACACATCTGTTTGAGCATCACCCTTCCATTCTCATCTTTTCCTACTCTGAACACCTCAACACCCATGGAGCGGAGCTTTGACTCCTTGTCGGCACGTGCATCTTCGCCGGTGAATATCCATGTAGGGTACTTATCGGACGTTTTCACCATGTCACATGCGAGAGGAATGCGAAGTTTTGAATCCAGTACTATCCGCACGGGAACTTTCTTCGGCCTTACTATCTTTGGTACGAGCAAAGGATTGTCCGCGATAACCGTGTTGATACCGACCAGTATGCCATCGGCGACGGCCCGCATATTGTTGGTGTACTTACGTGATTCCTCGTTGGAGATCCACTTCGAGTCGCACGTTTTGGTAGCTATTTTACCATCAAGGCTCAAAGCAGCCTTCAATGTAAAGAAAGGCCTTTTCCGCTCTATCGAGAGGATGAAAATTTCATTCAGTCTCCTCGCTTCCTCTTCAAGAAGCCCGACTTTCACATCTATACCCGCTTTACGGAGTTTCTGCACGCCTCTCCCGTTGACCAGGGGATTCGGATCAAGCATAGAAACGATAATTTTCTTGATGCCCGCCTCCACAACCGCGTCGACGCACGGGGGAGTCTTTCCAAAATGTACACATGGTTCAAGGTTTATGTAGAGCGTCGAGCCTTTCGCTTCTTCTTTCGCATCCGCTATAGCGGCAAGTTCAGCGTGCGGGCCACCCGCTTTCTTGTGGTACCCTTTGCCAACAACTTTACCCCCCTTTACAAGAATGGCACCGACCATAGGATTAGGAGAAGCGGTACCAAGACCTTTTCGCGCGATGGAAAGGGCCATACGCATGTATTGTTCGTCTTTCACACAGAGTCCTTATGACGTACTAACCGGAATAAGAGACTTCTAAGAACAGATTTTCCTTATTATGAATTACTATTCCTCTTTTTTCAAGAGGAGATCTTTCAATTCACTCATGAACTCGTTAATATCTCTGAACTGTCTGTACACAGACGCAAAGCGCACGTACGCAACCTCATCCAATTTCCGCAGTTCTTCCATTACCATCTGACCTATTTCGGACGCATTGATCTCGTGTTCACCCTTCTCCAGAAGGTTGTACTCTATGCGTGACACGATTTTTTCGAGATTGGTGATACTGATGGGCCTCTTTTCGCATGCTTTCTTGAGCCCTGTCAGTATCTTTGTTCTATCAAAGACTTCCCGTCGGTCATCTTTTTTGATAACGAGAGGAAGACCTTCTTCGAGCCTTTCCGCTGTGGAAAACCGTTTACCGCACTTCAGACACTCACGGCGCCTTCTGATCGTGTCCAGTTCTTTGCTCATTCTCGAATCGAGGACTTTGCTTTCGAGGTGGTCGCAGTGAGGGCATTTCATGATTAAAACCTCTTATGAGTACCGCTACTTTGTTCGGGAATCGCGCTTTTTCGATTGGACCCGGGAAGCACAACCCGTCGTCGGCAGGCTTATTTTCCGCATTTCAATTGACGATTCATCTATCATCTTCAGTGACAGCTCATCAGGATAACCGTCGAGGTACGAAACCTTCTCTATCCCGGCATTGATGAGCATCTTTATACAGATAGAACATGGCAGATGCGTGCAGTATACATGCGCTCCCTCTATAGATACTCCGTGAAAGGCCGCCTGAATTATTGCGTTCTGCTCCGCGTGAAGACCGCGACATAATTCGTGCCGTTCACCTGAAGCTACCTTCATCTGTTCACGGAGACAACCCACTTCTATACAGTGTTTCAGCCCGCTGGGCGCCCCATTGTATCCTGTTGCAAGAATACGTTTATTTTTTACGATGAGTGCACCTACACTTCTCCGCAGACAGGTAGACCTTTTTGAGACAATATCCGCGATCTCCATGAAGTATGAATCCCAGTCCGGACGCTCAGGCTTCATATGTCGTATATTCGTGAATAGAAGGGGAACTGTTTACATAGCTCTCGGACCTTTTCGCGCGTTGCAGACCGAAGAGCCATATTGTTGATATCTTTCAACACGGTATCTATGAAGCCGCAGATATTCTCCATCTCCGTTTCTTTCATCCCTCTTGTGGTCACCGCAGGCGTTCCGATACGTATTCCACTGGCGATATTCGGGTTTTTCAGATCGAACGGAATAAGGTTCTTGTTAATCATTATACCGCTGTCTTCAAGCGCTTCCTGTGCTTCTTTTCCCGTCACGTTCCGGGAGGTAAGATCGACCAGGAACAGATGATTGTCTGTTCCTCCCGAGACAATTCTGAAACCCAGATCTGTCATGCATTTTGACATATACTGAGCATTCTTTATGATCTGCCGCTGATATTGTCGGAATTCCTCCGTCATTGCAGTCTTGAGCGCAACCGCCTTCGCTGCTACAACATGCATAAGGGGACCACCCTGGATGCCGGGAAAAATGGCGGAATCGATTTTTTTCGCGAATTCATTTGTGCAGAGAATAAGCCCGCCTCTGGGTCCCCGGAGCGTCTTGTGGGTAGTAGTCGTGACAAAATGCGCATACGGAACAGGATTTGGATGCACGCCTGCGGCAATCAGCCCAGCTATATGAGCCATATCAACAAGCAGGTATGCCCCCACTTCATCCGCGATTTCACGAAACTTCTTGAAGTCTATTATCCTTGAATACGCACTCGCACCCGCTATGATGAGCTTCGGTTTCTCCCTAAGAGCAATACTCCTGATCTCATCGTAATCGAGCACCTCGGTCTTCGCCGACACTCCATAAGATACGGCCCTGTACCATTTGCCCGAAAAGCTGGGTTTTGCACCGTGCGTTAAATGACCACCGTGCGCAATATCCATACCCAGTACCGTATCACCGGGTTTAAGCGCCGCAAAAAAGACTGCCATGTTCGCGGACGATCCCGAATGAGGTTGTACATTTGCATGCTCGGCGCCGAACAGCTTTTTTGCACGATCTATCGCGATCTGTTCAATCTGGTCCAGATATCTGCATCCGCTGTAATAACGTTTGGACGGGTACCCTTCAGCATACTTGTTTGTCAGCACACATCCCTGCAAAGCCAGAACATCAGCATCTACATAGTTTTCAGAGGCAATCAGGATGAGACTGTATTCTTCGCGGTCGAGTTCGTTTTTCACGAGTCCGAAGACTTCGTCGTTTCCATCCAATTTCATGTTTTCACCATATTGGCATCTTCCCATGATGCAATCTTGTCAATCCTCTGTTGGTGCCTTCCGCCTTCAAAAGGGGTATCCAGCCATACGTTGACGATCTCTTCAGCTAGACCTTTGCCGGTCACCCGACCACCAAGAACAAGGACATTCGCATCCAGGTGACGTCTACTCTGAGCGGCTGTGTAGAGATCAAAGACAAGTGCCGCTCTTACGCCTTTGACTTTATTTGCCACAATATTCATACCTTCCCCGGTCCCACAGACGAGAATACCCTTATCCACTTCCCCATTGGCAACAAGTTGTGCAACCTTAAAACCGAAATCAGCGTAGTCAACCGATTCCGTTCCATGGGTTCCTACATCCTGTATGGCAATTTTTCTGTCCGTAAGGGCCTGCTTTATGAATTCTTTCAACTCAAAGCCTGCGTGATCGGAACCAATGCCTATTTTCAATTCGTAAATCTCCTGAAGATCAAAGTACCGTTCGTCCCTCCGAAGCCAAACGAGTTTGAGAGTACAACATTAATTGTATGTTTGCGTGCTTCGTTCGGAACATAATCCAGATCACAATCAGGATCCGGTGTTTCATAATTAATGGTTGGAGGACAGACATTATCCCTGATGGCAAGGACGCTGAAAATCGCCTCCACGGCACCGGCAGCTCCAAGCAGGTGACCCACCATCGATTTGGTTGAACTCACGGGTATTTTGTACGCGTTTTCCCCGAAAACAGATTTAATTGCCCACGTTTCTGTCTGATCGTTCAGATCGGTTGATGTTCCGTGGGCGTTTATATAATCTACACTGTCAGGACCCAAACCGGCGTCCCTAAGTGCCATCCGTATACACCGGATAAAACCTTCTCCGTCGGGGCTGGGAGCCGTAATATGGTACGCATCGCCGTTGTAGCCGAATCCCGCTACTTCAGCATAGATCCGTGCGCCTCTTTTCAGAGCGTGTTCGAGTTCTTCCAACACAACAACGCCTGCCCCTTCGGCAACCACAAAGCCATCTCTGTTTTTATCGAATGGCCTTGAAGCCCCCTGGGGATTATCGTTTCTCGTTGAAAGTGCCTTCATGGCATTAAACCCGCCCACCGTAAGCGGGGTCAGGTTCGCCTCCGTGCCTCCGGCAACCATAACATCCGCATCACCGCACTGGATGGCCCGCGCAGCACCTCCTATTGAATGAGTGCCTGTGGCGCATGCGGTGACGATGCTGAGGTTAGGTCCTTTCATCCCATATTCGATGGAAATATGGCCCGGCGCCTCGTTGGCTATAAGCATCGGTATAAAGAATGGAGATATCCTGCCCGGGCCCCTTTCGAGGAGCACACTGTGATACCGTTCAATAGTCGGCAATCCTCCGAGTCCGGTGCCGACAATTACTCCGACACGTTCCGCATCTTCTGAAGACATGTCGAGACCGGAATCGTTGAATGCTATTTTTGCGGCTGCCAAAGCATACTGTATAAAGAGATCAATCCTCTTTACCTCTTTTGCAGACATGTAATCTTCTGCCTTGAAGTCCTTCACTTCGCCGGCAAATTTTGTATCATGTTTTGATGTGTCAAATCGCGTGATAGGTCCTATGCCTGATTCACCTTTCAGGACTCTTTGCCACACGTTATCTACGCCAACCCCCAAAGGGGTGACAAGACCGACACCGGTTATAACAACCCTTCGTTTCAATGTATCCACCTCAGCCGTTTATTTCGCGATGTGATCCTCAATGTATTTTATAGCATCACCGACAGTTTCCATTTTCTCAGCGTCTTCATCGGGAATTTCGATACCGTATTCATCTTCCAGTGCCATTATGAGTTCTACGATATCAAGAGAATCCGCTCCGAGGTCATCGATGAATTTCGCCTCAGGAAATACCTCAGATTCACTTACACCGAGTTGATCCACGATCATCTTTTTTACCTTTTCAATTACTGCTGACATTAAGCCACCTCCTGTTTTATTGAAAAATGCCTTGCATTTGTTACTTTTTTACATGTGCAAACCACCGTTGACGTTAATCACCTCCCCGGTAATGTAATTGCCATACCTGGATAGTAGAAAGTATACCGCATACGCGACATCCCGTGATTCACCCAGTCTTTTGAGGGGAATAGCCTTAAAAACCTCTTCGCGGGCCTTTTCCTCAAGCGCGTCCGTCATTTTGGTGCTGATAAAGCCGGGCGCTACCGCATTGACCCGGATATTCCGCTCAGCGTATTCCTTCGCAACGCTTTTTGTAAGACCAATCATTCCGGCCTTACTTGATGAATAGTTCACCTGACCGGCATTGCCCATCACCCCTACGACAGATGAGATATTAACGATACCGCCGCCGGTCCGCAGCATGTGTTTTATCACGGCCTTGGTGCAATTGAAAACGCTTTTTAGATTTACATTTAATACAGTGTCCCAGTCTTCTTCTTTCATCCGTAAAAGAAGATTGTCTCTCGTGATACCCGCATTGTTCACCAGATTGTCAATTTTTCCAAAATCTTTCACAACCTGGTTGACCGCTTCTTTCGTCGCTTCCGTGTTTGTAACATCTACGCTGTAGAATCTGCATTCCCTTCCCGATGCGCGTATTTCAGAACATGCATCCGCACCGTCCTTGATATCGAAAACAGCTATATCGCCGCCCTTTTCCGCCAGAAACGCTGCGATAGTGCACCCGATACCCTGAGCGCCGCCTGTCACGATTGTCACTGTTCCGTTCATTCAATCAACCCCTTAACAGCTTCAATCTCCTCTACCGACTCAACATTGCAGCATGGTATACCGGGGACTATTCTTTTTATAAGATTCGTCAACACTTTTTGAGGTCCAACCTCGAGAAAGAGTTCTACTCCGTCTTCCGCCATCCTTTTCACCGACTTCTCCCACAGAACGGGAGAGAACATCTGCCGGTAGAGTCTATCCGCTGCAGTTGTGCTGTCCTGAGACGGTGTGGCATCTACATTAGAAACCACAGGCGCCTCAATGCCGTTTACCGTCAGCGCTGAGAGTTCACCTTTCAGTTTTTCGGCTGCCTGTTTCATAAGAGGGCTGTGAAAAGGGCCGGATACGTTTAGAAACACCGCTTTTTTATAGGAGCCTTTGGTTTTTTCGACTGCTTCCTTCAGAGCCTCAATGTCCCCGGAAAGAACAACCTGTTCAGCGGAGTTCAGGTTTGCGGGAACAGCCACGTAGTCGTCATGTGATATCTGCTCAAGCAACGGTCCAATCACCGACATGTCAGCACCAATAAGCGCAACCATGCCGCCTTTGCCTTTTGGACAGGCTTCTTCCATGTAAAGACCCCTTTTATGGGTAATCGAGACGGCATCCTCAAAACTGAAGAACCCGCTTGCAAGAAGTGCAGTGTACTCTCCAAGGCTGTGCCCCGCCATACAAAAAGGCGATATCGACATATTCTTGCGCAATGTCTGCCATACGGAATAACCGATAAGCACAAGAGCAGGCTGCGTGTTAAAAGTCTGCCTCAAAGTGTCTTCCGGACCGTTAAAGCACAAATCCGTAATTGAATAACCGAGAACCTTATCGGCGCGGTCAAAATATTCCTTCACAAAATCATACGTCTCGTACAATTTTCTGCCCATGCCGACGTACTGTGAACCCTGTCCTGGAAAAACAATACCAATCTTTTTCATGTCCCTGCTCAACCAATTTCGGTTTGATAAGAATTATTTCCTGCGCGAAGCTGCTTCTTTGATCAGCTCTAACGCTATAATATTCCTCTGAATCTGGTTTGTTCCCTCATAAATTTGAAGTATCTTTGCATCGCGCATCATTTTCTCTACAGGATATTCTTTCATATAGCCGTAGCCACCGAAGACCTGTATGGCGTCAACCACCACTTTCATGGCGACATCGCTCGGAAATACTTTACTCATGGCTGATACTTTCGAGAAATCTTTTGGTTTACTGTCGATGAATCGTGCGACAGAATATACGAGGGCACGCGCTGCCTCAACTTGAATAGCCATATCGGCGAGCATATGCTGGATTGCCTGAAAGCTGATAATTTTCCGATCAAATTGCTCTCTCTCTTTTGTATACTGGACGGCCGCCTGGAGCGCCCCATCGGCAACACCAACCGCCTGCGCACCTATCCCGGGTCGGGTTCTGTCAAATGTCCTCATGGTAAGGATGAAACCCATACCCTCTCTACCTATAACATTTTCCTTCGGGACTTTGCAATCCTGGAAAACAAGCTCTCTTGTCGCCGAGGCCCTGATACCCAGCTTGTTCTCTTTCTTACCGAAAGTAAAGCCTTCCATACCTTTCTCAAGGATAAATGCAGTTGCCCCCCTGCCACCTTTTGATTTATCAGTCATTGCAATGACCGTATAAATATCGGCCTCCCCGCCGTTTGTTATCCACTGTTTTGTACCATTGAGGATATATTCATCCCCAACCTTCCTGGCTTCCGTCCGGATCCCCTGCGCAT
This sequence comes from uncultured Syntrophus sp., assembly GCA_964472475.1. Taxonomy (GTDB): domain Bacteria; phylum Desulfobacterota; class Syntrophorhabdia; order Syntrophorhabdales; family Syntrophorhabdaceae; genus PNOF01. The sequence goes on from CAYYLU010000028.1 coordinate 14,138, forward strand.
CGCTGCCCGCGTTCGCTTCGGTCAAACCGAAAGCTGCGAGTTTTTTCCCGCTCGCAATCTGCGGGATATATTTTTTCTTTTGTTCCTCAGAAGCACCAAGAAGAATGGGGTATGTCCCGAGCAACGATGCCGCGTAACTCACTGAACACCCAAGACACGCCTTGCTCAGTTCTTCAACGACAATGCAATTCTCAAACGTGCCACCGCCTATTCCGCCGTACTCTTCAGGTATGCTTACACCGAAAAGGCCTGTTTCCGCACAGTTTTTCATGATAGCCCATGGAAATTGTCCGGTTTCGTCGAGTTCAGCTCTGATCGGGACTACCTTCTCTTCGGCTATTTTGCGTGCTATTTTTTGGATACTTTTCTGGTCTTCGGTTAAGAAATAATCCATTCTAACTCTCCTTTACCCTGTGAAGTGTTTGGCAAATCTGCATAGATTCCTGAATTGCCTGATTCAGATTCTTGTCGACGAACTGCTTCGCCAATGCTATCGCGTTCCGAATGGCCCTTGCATTACTTTTACCGTGGCAAATAATACATACGCCATCTACACCCAGGAGCGGCGCTCCACCGGTTTCCGCGTAATCTGTCTTTTTCTTGAGCGACTTGAACACATCTTTGAGCAGAAAATAGCCCAGTTTATACTTGAGACTGCTTTGAATATGCTCTCGAAAGAAATTCAGGAAGAACTCTGCAACACCTTCGCTCACTTTGAGCGCGATATTGCCGACAAACCCGTCAGTCACCACGACATCAACTTTTCCGCTCGTCACATCTCCACCTTCCACGTATCCGAGATAATTGATCCCGAGATCTCTGATCAGGGCATTTGCTTCTCGCGTTAATTCGTTTCCCTTTGTCTCTTCAGAGCCGTTGGACAGTATGCCTACACGAGGAGCGTCAATTCCCTGCAAAAGCCTCGCAAGCGCGTCTCCCATAAGTGCGAATTGCGCAAAATGGGCGGGCTTGCAATCAACTGTGCCGCCCCCGTCCAGGAGGATCGAATGCCTGTCGCTTTCGTTAGGGTGGAGAATAGCTATTGCAGGCCTGTCTACGCCGTTTATCCTGCCGAGCGTAAATGTGGCAAAAGCCATTGCTGCTCCCGAATTACCGGCAGAGACAACCGCCTGCACAGAGTTGCTCTTGTGTAGTTCGAGAGCCTTATTGATGGATGAATCCCTTTTTTTTCTCAATACGGCAGAAGGTGACTCATCCATTTCCACATAAACCGGTGTATGGACAATTTCTAATCCGCGCATATTATTGAGAAAGGGTTTCATTCGGGACTGATCGCCTACCAGGACTACGTCCGCAATGCCTTCCCCGGCCGCGAGTTGCGCTCCTCGTACGATAGCCTCGGGCGCAAAGTCTCCCCCCATCCCATCAACTGCGATGCGAATCATTCGCTTAGACTTCCTCTACGTCCAGAAACTTTTTTCCGTTATAGTAGCCGCATTTCGGACAAACCGTGTGCGGCTGTTTTGGTTCTTTGCAGTTGGGGCAAAGCACGACGGTTGCCGGTGTCGCTTTGTCGTGAGTACGTCTTTTATCACGCCTCGTCTTTGAAGTTTTTCTCTTCGGAACAGCCATTGTGTACTCCTTATTAATTTAGAAAAGATTTTAATTTTTCGCCGAGAAGGGTATCGGATGTCTCGTGGCAATTGCAGGTTTCGGAATTCTGGTTCTTGCCGCAGACTCCGCACAACCCTTTGCAATCTTCCGTGCAAAGGGGACGAAACGGCATGTTGAGCAGGACTTCTTCATAGATAAACGGATCTATGTCAATCTCATCTCCTTCATAATGATACACATCAATATCTTCGTCCTTCAACTCGGCCTCTGACGATTGCGACTCATGTCGTTCAGGTGCAATCCTTATATCCACAGCGAGATGATTGGCGCGCTGGAATTCATCCAGACATCTGCCGCACGTAAATGCCGCCTCAAAGGTCACGGAACCGGATACAGTAAGGAGGGTATCGAACTTTCTCACGAGCAGGTCATATTCGACCGGGGTCGTGAGATGAAAATCATTCTTCTCCACTTCCATAAATCTGGACGCCTCCATACTACCCTTTAATGTCAGCGTATCATCTATATCAGATAACCTGATTACCATGGGGGCAGCCTTTTTTTGAGTCTGATAATATATGAGTTTGATACCTCATTGTCAAGGAAATTAAAGTGTTGTAACCAATCAACCATGATTGGGGAAATTTGTGAGAGCCGATATCTCCAAAGGCAGAGCAACAACTTTTGTTTTGTTTTTCTCTCCTTTGATGATTTGAATTTCCGATTTTCTGAGGTGAAAATAGTCGGCAAGCAATTCGATTAGTTCTTCATTGGCTCGTCCTTCCAGTGGTAAAGATGTGAGTTTTACTTTCAAATCAGTACCGTTCTTTACAATCTCTTTCTTTTTGGCGTTCGTTATTACCCTAACGTTAATTCTCGAATAGCCGGGTGAGGTCCTCAACGCATCCTCTCCCCTATGTCAATGAGGGTTCTGACAAGGAACCTCTGCAGGAACATGATTATAAGCATCAGAATGAACGGGGCAAAATCGATCATGCCTGCCCTGGTGGGTATAATGCGGGATATTTTGTAGGTGACAGGGTCCACCAGTCTGCAGATCGTCCGTACGATCGGGTTATATGGATCCGGCCTGACCCATGAGAGAACAGCGCGAGCGAAAATGATCCAGAAATAGATCGTCAGGAGCATATTGATGATGCTGCCGATAGTTGAAAACAGGTTTCCGAATACGAACATTTAACCCCCTTAGAAGCAGTGAATAGCGCCGCTATACAGCCTGTTCAATCCCCGCAGCACGTCCGACGAGCAGGCCATCTTCGATGCCTTCTATTGTAACCTTCACAATTTTGTTTTCAAGTCTTTTCTCGCATAGAATGTAGACGGGCACATACGAATCAGTGTAGCCCCGCATGTACCTGCCACGATAAACCTTGCCTTCCGGTATGATTGAAACCGTTTGCCCGGTAAATCTGTTAAAAAAACCAGTCCTTTTTGTCTGATCGATTTCTTTGAGCAGACGGACACGGCGCTTCTTCTCCGTATCGGAGACAACATCCTGCATCAGGGATGCCTTTGTGCCCGCTCGGGCCGAGAAAGGAAAGACGTGAAGATAATAGATGTCGAGAGCCTTCAGAAATGTGAGTGTCTGCTCAAATTTCCGTCCATCTTCACCCGGAAACCCAGCGATGACATCAAGCCCTATGCCGATCTGGGGCATCCTGTCTTTGAGCTTATCTATTGTCCCTCTTACAAACACAGATGAGTACTTCCTTCCCATAGTTTTCAGAATATCATCAGAACCCGATTGTAACGGGATATGGAGGCTTTTCATTATCTTGCCCGATTCTGCCATGACGGCAATAAAATCGTCATCGATAGCAAGGGGGTCTACTGAACTCATCCTGATTCTCGCCGGCGTTTCCTCGGTTTCTATTGTCCTTAGGAGGTCCTTCAGGTTCATCCCGCTAATCGCGTCTCTATAGGCCGAAATCTCTATCCCGGTCAGGACCACCTCGTTGACTCCCTTTTGTTTCAGGTGTTTGAGAACGCGAAGCGTTTCTTCAACCGGTCTGCTCCTCGGGATGCCTCTCGCAAATGGCACTATGCAATAAGAACAGAAGTTATTGCAACCATCCTGGATTTTCAAGAAATACCGTGTTTTGCCGCTCTGAAGAGCATCGACATCTGTCTCCTCAATAGAAAACGAACTCCGATCAGATCGAAAAACACCATTGCTGTTGAGAAACCTTTCAATATGGAACTTTTCCTCGTGGCCAAGGACAACATCCGCCCCAAAAGATCGTTCCGGAAAAACCTGTCCATGGCAACCGGCAAGGACTATCCGTGCTGCCGGATTCTCTCGCCGTGCCCTGCTAATGAATCTCCGGATGTCCCTCTCCGCACCTTCCGTCAAAGTGCATGCGTTAATAATGATGTAATCAGATTTGGCCGTTGACCCCTGCGACAAACCGGCTTTCTTCAGATGCTCCGAAATCACATGAGTATCCCACTGGTTCGCCTTGCATCCGGTGGTGTGAACAAAATACTTCATGGCCCATTTGTATAGCAGATATTGTGTGTCTTGTGCAAATGAACAATAGCCTTCCAGATTTGGGCAGGAAGGCGCTTATTTACATGCCATTCGGCTCGAAAGACACCGTCATGGCCTTGATGGGACAAACCTTCACACACAGTTCACACGCCACGCACTTCTCATAATCGAAGTCTACTTTCATCGTCTTCCTGTCTTCGATGTGCAATGCTCCTGGCGCACAGACGCTCGTGCAGACTCCACAGTGCAGGCATCGTGTCTCATCACGGCGGATATCCTGCTCGATAGGTTCAATATCAATGTTCAACTCCTTCAGATACTTGATACCTTTTTTGAAGTTTTGTTCCGACCCGTCTATTTCCATTACCATCATTGATTCTGCCTTGGGTGAAATATTCGCCCGTAGTATATTGAAGATCAGATTGTACTCTTTCACGAGTTTATAGACGATTGGCTTGTCTATCGTGCTTCTCTTGAATCTCAGAATTATTCTTTTCTTCATGTGAACCTCTTTTTTTACGGCCGTTGTCTGTCAAGACCGCTTAATTTCACCATTTCAATGTCGCCCCAGAGACCCAGATGCTTTCCGAGGATTATCAGTATTCCAATTACACCGGCAAAATCCTGTCCTTTCTCAATGGCAAACGGTATGTCTTCCTTCTTTTTTACAATATTACCCAGATGAGTTGCAAGCCCATCCGCGAGAAGCGCCGAATTTGCGATGGTACAAACCGCATCGGCTCGTCCCAGGCTTAACGATGGTCCCACCGTTGCTGAAGATGTGCAAACACCATAAGGAAGGTCTTTCGGTTTAAGCTTTATTCCGATCGTTCCGCTGAACGGAGAATCGTTGGCATACACCTGTACGACCCTTTCCACATAAGTCTTCAGACTTATATCTCCGCCGTTCTCTATTATGAATGTGTCGGACTTCGCTCCTATGTCCCTGCCGATAAACTCTGCAAAAGCACCGGCGACCGTAGCCATCGGGCCAACATGAAGTTCAGTGGACACAGCGATCATTTCTCGCGCGATGGGAGGAGCGAGAGAATCGGCTGCAATAGGAACCAGACTATGTCTGAATTCGGGTCTGATCTCAATGTAGCGATCGAGTTGGCGTCGATAGATCAATACCCTCTCGCGGATATAATCACGAAGGTCAGTTCGCGTGCAACAGAACAGATCCGTTTCCTGGTGTTCTACCCGGTAGCACACCAAATCGGCGGGCTTTATAACTTTCCGGTAAAAGCGCTCTTCGTACACGGGGTCCTCTCGTATTCAGATACTGTCCCCACATACTAACATATGATTAATGATAACTTGCCGGATTTTTGTTATGGATCGGAGTCTTCTATCGGTCAATGAATTTGGGATACGTGCGGCGCTGCAGCTCGAATACCGGTGTTCGCTATCCACCTGCACTCTGTACGGTGTCCTCAGAGTGCAGGTCTGTATTATTCCACCGTCGAGTTTACGTCCATTTCTTTCTCAAATCGACAATACTTGTTTCTCCCCAGACCCTTTGAACAGTACATTGCCAGGTCAGCATGCTTCATCAGAGTATCCGCATCCTCCCCGTCCAACGGGAATACCGACACTCCGACACTCGATGTAACAGAAAGTTCCTTCTCCTCCAGCATAAAGGGCCGTTGGAATACATCAATAATCTTCTGCGCAACAATTTCAGCATACATTGTATGCTCAATCTCGGGAAGGATGATCATGAATTCATCCCCGCCCATTCTTGCAACAGTGTCCTGCCGGCGCAGCGTATTCGTCAGGCGTTCGGCCACTGCTTTGAGCAACAGGTCTCCGACTTTATGGCCCAGCACGTCATTCACCTGTTTGAATTTGTCGAGATCCAACATCAGCACTGCAGTCTTTATTTGGTGCCGTGATGCATTGTTAATGGCCACTGTAAGCCGGTCGTTAAACAGCACTCTGTTCGGCAAACCGGTTAGGGCATCGTGGTAGGCCATATGTCTGATAGTGTTTTCTGCCTGTTTTGTCGCTGTGATATCACGGATAATGCCTTGATACCCCGTGATGTTATGTTTTTCGTTTCTCTTCGCCATAACAGTCACAAGGCAGTCCATGACGAAACCGTTCATTTTCTTCAGTTTTATTTCAAAATCCTTTGTGTACCCTTTCTCTTTGATGATCCTCTTAAAATTCTGCCGGTCTTCCTGCGTGACATATGCCGATTTGGCGTTGAGTTTGACAACCTCTTTTTTGGTTACTCCAAACAGGTTGACGAAGGCTTCGTTCACATCCACGAAAGAGCCATCTTTTCTCGTGATGTAGATTGCGTCTCTCGAATCATCAAACAGGGACCGGTACCGTTCTTCGCTCTCTTTCATGGCCTGTTCCCATTTCTTTCGGATCGTCACATCCCTGACGATCGCCTGCAACAGTATTTCTTCTCCAAGTTCAATCCTATTCAGGCTCACATCCGCATCAAAGCATTCACCGTCCGCTGTCCGCTGTCGCCACTCAAAAAACTGAGGCCGGCCAGTAAGTGCAGCATTCATCTTTTCGACAGATTTCTCCTCAGAATCTCTTCCGTCCGGTTGGACCTCGGGGGAAAACGCGGACGGGCTGCGACCGATTATCTCTTCCCTGCTACATTTGAACAATCGCAGCGTCTGGGAATTACAGTCAACGAACATGCCATCTCTTAGGAGGAAAATTGAGTCGTTCGCATATTCGAAAAGCGTCCTGTATCTCATGGCACTTTCCTGTAGCTTCTCCTCTGTTCTTCTCTGAACAAAAGCGCTCGCGAAGAAACCGGCCATCATCCGTATGAGGAGCATTGTGTCATCAGTCCAGGTCTTTTTCGTTTTTACGTTGTCAAACCCGAGATAGCCCATCAGCGTGAAACCATTGACGATAGGAACACGAATCAATGACTGGATGCCCCTTATGTGCCACTCATTCCTCTCTTTTTCTGCCTCGGGAGGGAGCGTCATCACGTCAGGTACGTGAATGATTTCAAGATTGCTTAATTGTTCAAAAAACCAGGGTAATTCATTCTTCTGAATATTCTGCATTTTTTCAAGAAGCGGTTCTACACCATATGCACACCATTCATGCGTGTTGCTTACCCCGGAATCGTTATCATCCAGCAGGAAAACATAGCTCCTGTCAGTGCCGCAGTATTGACCTATAATACTGAGCACATCACTAATGCCGCTGTCGATCTCGTCAGAGGGGAGATAGATGAAATTCGTCGACAGATTGAATATGAGATGGAGGAGATTCTTCTGTTCCTCGGCAATGTGCTCCGCTTCAGTCAGTTTTTGAGAAAGTCTTTCTTCCTGAGCGATTGTGTCATGCGTTCCGACGCTGTTCTCCAGTTGTATCAATCTCTCTCGTATGGCGGCGATTTCCTCAAGAAGCTGCTTTTTTGTTTTTTGTTGTTTCGGCTGTTTTTGGGTGCAGGTTTCACCCACAGGTCTGAAATTTGGTTTTATTATCTTATTTCCCTTATCCATGTATTCCCATCCGGCGGTGGAAAGCCTGTAATTACCGCCGTTTTACAAACCATGGTAGAAGCTGAGCATAAGACTTCCAACCCGTGTTCTTCATACGTATGAAGATTTTTCGGCAGGAAAGCACAAAAAATTAAATATTTTAGCCTGGCTTTAGTAAAGACGTGAGATTTAACTAAAACCACAATCATCCGATAAATCACACAAGGACTTCAACACACTGTTGCACCTATCCGGCACATAGGAGGAGCAAGACATGATTGATATGAAACAATATAGTATAAAAGCCCGGTTGCAGGGCGGTCTCGGAATCATAATCGCATTCATGGTCGTTCTGACCGTCATAGGGACATTGAGCCTGCAGAACATTAATTCCAAGCTGGAGGACATTATCAGTATTAATAATGCAAAGATCCTGCTGGCCCAGACAGTGCAGACCTCGGTCAATGAAATAGATAAGCATTTTCTCACATTGAATCTTGTCGCGGATGAAACTACTACCGCCGAGAGAAAGCAGGCAATCGAAAGTGCCGCGGCCACATATTTGTCATCAATGGAAAAATTTAAGAAACTGGAAACCACTGCTAAGGGAAAAGAATTAATAGCGGATATAGAATCAAACTACAGCATAGCTCAGACAAATCGGGAAAGAGTATTGGAGTTTTTCGGCAAAGGAGACGTATCTCAGGCCAAGAATGCGGCAATCGGCGCCTTGAGTGTATCCGACTTGCTCTCCAAGGGCTGTGCAGAGATTGTTAAGTATCAGGAAAAGCAGTCAGAAATGGAAGCTAAATCGGCCCGATCTACCTTCATGAGGTCCCTCTACCTGCTATTAGGCATCGGCACACTGACCTGTATTTTTGCCGTTATGTTATCATTACAGCTTACGAAAAGCATTACTAAACCATTGAGCGAGGGAGTGGTTGTCGCGGAGAAGATCACACAAGGGGATCTCACAGCAACCATTGGAACAATCAGCAGTGATGAAACGGGCCAGCTTATGAATGCTTTAAGAGACATGGTAATGAAGTTGAGGGGTATCATCACCGAAGTTAAGACTGCCGCATACAATATAGCCTCTGCAAGTCACCAACTGAACGCGAGCTCCGAACTTATGTCAAAGGGTGCAGATGAACAGGCTGGCCGGGCAGCGCAAGTTGCCACGGCATCAGAAGAAATGTCCCAGACCGTCCTCGACATTGCGAAAAACACTTCAAATATAGAATTGTCGGCAACCGAGACTACAAAGCTCGCCAAAGACGGTGAGACTGTCGTAAACAGGTCTGTTGAAAAGGTGAAATTAATTGCCAATACAATCAGCGAATCGGCACAGTTCATACAATCGTTGGGCGACAGATCAAATCAGATCGGTGAGATAATCAACGTCATTAACGACATTGCCGACCAGACAAATCTGCTTGCTTTGAACGCAGCCATAGAAGCCGCAAGGGCAGGCGAACAGGGTAGAGGATTCGCGGTAGTCGCCGATGAAGTCAGAAAGCTTGCAGAGCGGACCGGAAACTCTACCGCCGAGATCGGCGATATGGTCAAATCGATTCAAAATGAAGTCCACGAAGTTGTCATCTCAATGGATAATATTACGAAGGAAGTAAAAGCGGGGGTCGAGCTTTCCACTGAAGCCGGGAATGTACTGCGTAACATCGTAGAAGGTGTTGACAGACTCCACCTGATGGTCCAGCAGATTGCCTCCGCAACGGAGGAGATGGCATCGACTTCAGAGGAGATCAACAAAGACATTTCTATGATTTCAAGCCTTTCCAAAGAGACTTCGGGTAGTTCCGGACAGATCGCCCATGCGTCAGGTGACTTATCAAAACTGTCGATCAGTCTTGAGGAGGTTGTAAAAGGCTTCAACGTCTGATAAGCATTAACACCACGTGAATACATCATGAGACGAGACTTCCATACATATTTCAGCAGGTCCATCAAATCACCGAATATGCGGGTATCGGCAGGGGCGCGCAATACAAGTCCAAGCTTGGGAATTGCAGGGAGGAGCAATGAGCAAAATCGTAGGGTATGACTTCGCGGTAACGCGACTAATTATATTTGCTCTTGCGATTACTGTCTGTTCAGGCGGTTTATCACTATTACACGCTTCTCATGGCCGTACCAGACCGTCAGTAACGGACTTGTCCATAGAAGATCTTATGGACATCGAAGTAGAAACAGTTACGGGAGCATCGAAATTCCAGCAGAAGGTAACCGAAGCCCCTTCATCTGTGAGCATCATAACCTCCTCAGAAATAAAGCGTTACGGCTATCGAAATCTGGCTGACGTCCTCCGGAGCATTCGTGGCTTCTATGTAACATACGACAGGAGCTATCAGTACCTGGGCTCGAGAGGGTTTTCGAGACCAAACGATTATAACTCCCGTTTTCTTCTGCTCGTTGACAAACACCGGCTTAATGACAATATCTACGACACCGCCCAGATCGGCAACGAATTACCCCTTGACTTAGATCTCGTCGACAGGATAGAGGTCATTCGCGGACCGGGATCGTCCCTGTACGGCAGTAATGCCTTTTTTGGCGTTATAAACATCATAACGAAGAACGCGTCCGAACTTGAGAATCTAGAGTTCTCGGCAGAAGCAGGCAGCTTTGACACATACAAAGGCCGTGCCACATACAGCCGGAGCTCCAATGGTGGTCCATCGCTAATTGCTTCTACAACCCTGTTTCGCAGCAATGGTCAGAGCCTTTTCTTCAAAGAGTACGCTGATGCAGGCACGCACAACGGCACAGCGGACAACTGCGACGACGAACGATATGGCTCTGCATTCACGAGTCTGCGTTACAAGAACTTCAGCTTGCAGGGCGCCTACGGTTCGAGGACGAAACGTATCGGTACCGGAAGTTATGGAACCGCCTTTAACGACAAACGCAGCCGCGAAACTGACGACAGAGGGTATGTAGACCTGAGGCATGAACTTCATCCGGGTACGCATACGACAATCAGTTCGAACATATTTTATGACTATTATCGATATTCCGGAAACTGGCTATTCGATGATTCCGATGTGGTACTGAATAAGGATATTTCCGTGGGAAAATGGTGGGGGTTCGGATCCGAAATAACCAGCACAATCGGTGATAAGAATACCCTTGTAGGAGGCATCGAATACAGGGAAAATCTTCTTCAGAAACAACGAAACTATGATGAGCATCCATACACCAGCTATTTGAATCAGGCTCAAGGCTCATACGTGTGGGCAATCTATTTGCAGAACCAGTACTATGTTCTGGAAAACCTCATTTTGAATGCTGGAATACGCTACGATCATTATAAGCTATTTGGCGATACTGTAAACCCCCGTGCTGCAGTCATATACAATCCTGCGGAGAAGACAACCATAAAGTTCCTCTATGGTCAGGCATTCAGAACACCGAACGCGTACGAACTCCAGTATCATGACGGGTACAATACACAGAAACCGAACCCCGATCTCGATCCTGAAAAGATAAGCACATATGAGATCATTCTGGAGCAATACG
>CAYYLU010000029.1:0-24957 GCA_964472475.1 uncultured Syntrophus sp.
GAAATGGAAGCGTTGACGTGTGTAACCGTTGTTGCGCTTACGATATATGACATGTGCAAGGCAGTGGACAAGAGTATAGAACTCGGCCCCTTCTATTTGCTGCAAAAAAGCGGGGGCAAGAGCGGACGTTACAGCAGAAACGGTGTTTAGCGATAGTGTCTAGCTAAGTGAAGATCTTACTGAAGATACCAAACATTAAAAACGAAATTGAGGAATTATGAAAGGTAAAATACTGTCAGTGAATATCAGCGACAAGAAAGGTGAGAAGAAACACAATGTAGGCAGATGCAGACTGCTCACGGGAAAAGGGCTTGCAGACGACGCACATGCCGGATTTATGCACAGACAGGTGAGCCTGCTTGGACTTGAAAGTTTCGAAAAGATCAGGGGAAAAGGTTTGGACGTACAGTATGGAGATTTTGCGGAGAATCTTACGACTGAAGGTATGATTCTGTACGAACTACCCATCGGCACACAAATGAGAGTCGGCGAAAAAGTGGTACTAAAAGTAAGCCAGATAGGAAAAGAGTGTCATGCGCGATGCGCTATTTTCCAACAGGTTGGTGATTGCGTAATGCCGCGCGAAGGGATTTTTGCCGAAGTAGTCACTGAAGGTGAAATTAAGGTTGGGGATGAATTTGAGGTAATTCCGTGACATATAAGGCAGCCATAATTACGGTTAGCGATAAAGGCTCACGCGGGGAACGTGTTGATACCAGCGGCCCTGCTCTCAGACAGATGATTGCTGATTTGTATGTCACAGGTGAGATCGTCATTGTCCCCGATGAGGTTGAAGCAATCGCGGCGGCAATAGAGCGTGAGATCGACGAACATGGTGTTGATCTTGTTTTGACAACGGGCGGAACGGGTGTGTCCGTAAGAGATGTCACACCTGAAGCAACGCGGTTGGTGATTGATCGCGAACTGCCCGGATTTGGCGAGGTCATGAGATTGGAAAGCTATAAAATAACACCGCACGCAATTATATCCAGGGCCATCTGTGGCATCCGTAACGAGTCAATCATTATTAATCTCCCCGGAAGTGAGAAGGCTGCGACCGAGTGTCTCGGTTTTGTGCTGAAGGCCATTCCCCACGCACTCGCCAAAATCAAGGGCGACTCAGCTGATTGTGCCACAACGCCACAATAGTATTTTCTAGAGTCCTGTGTGATTGATACAGGCCTGCCCCCCCTGATCCTGCCTTTTTCTGTCTGATCTGTAGGTTTTGTTAGTTTTTCATCAAGGTGTGTGACTCAACGAATAAGCGAAAACGTTTTTTCTCTTGTCATGGCGAAGATGCATGAGCCTTATTATCCTTCAACGAACATTCCCTTGCAAGAAGCCGGTTTCCGCTACATCAGGTTTTCTTAAGGCGGGGTGTTGAAATCACGGGAGTCCTTGAAGGACAGACAACAGATGATTACCCGAACGTGAGGTATACTTCGGAAGATGAGTTGCGTGGATTTACGGTTCTTTTTAGAAACAGCAAAGGGGCATGTCGCACGCATTCAAAAAATTAAACGACGCGGGATATGCCCCTTTGGTAAACTAATCTGTCGAAATATTACTTTTTCTCAGCACCGGGAACAGGCATTCCGAGGCCTTCCAGGGCGGCAGTTGCTTTTTCTTTTACTGAATTTGCTGCCGAAACGGCTTCAGCAAGGCTTCCTGCCTTAAAGCTTTCGAGGGCCTTTGTCCATTCTTCTTTCGCTTCGGTAAGTCCTGTTTTTACCTCATCAAATTTTTCCTTGGTAAGATTGGCCGGAAGCTTCTTTGATTTGGAAAGAATATCAACCCTTTTCTGTGCTGCTTCTACCATCTTGGGGAGTCCCTGACTTAGATCCGTCCAGCTCGTGGTCAACTCTTCTTTTTTTGCTTTTGCCGCATCAAGAAGACCCTTTGCTTTATCGGGAATGCCCTTTACATCTTCGAGGACAGCCGTATATTCTTTTTTGGCAAGTTTATCTTTTGCCGCGGCCAGAGCATCTTCAAGTGACTTCACTTCATCAGGTACATATTTCACAGCCTCAGCCTTGGAAGCATTAATGGCTTCCTCGGCAGCCTTTATTGCCAATTCAGCGGGCCCTTTATTGGCAGAATCACCGGAACAACCAATCAACATAACAGCAGCGACAAACGATATAAGCACTAAACCAACAAAATTCTTTTTCATATTTCCTCCTCTTTTTTGCATGTTCTGAAATCAAAATGATTGTACTTGATCAATAAATTTACTAATAAAATAATCCTCCAGCCGTTGCTCAAGGGATTCTCAGCTTTTGTCCGATTTTAATCATGTTAGGGTCTTTGAGGATATCTTTGTTTGCTTCAAAAATATTCGTGTAAAGATTCCCATCTCCATAATACTTTTCTGCAATCTTCCAGAGGGTATCTCCTTGTACAACCTCGTGATATTGTGTAACATCATACGCATCCTTCACTTCCTCGTCGGCCATTATCTTTCACCTCCTTCTTTGGTATTGATCCTCTTTTCTATACAAACCCCTTTTTAAATCACCTTCCACCCATGACTTTCTTGACTACCATAGCGGCAATACCTGCCATAGCTGCCTTTGCGATGGGACTACTGAAAATACTGGTTGAGCTGCCGCTCTGTCTTCCCCCCGTGAGTCCGCCGAGAATCTCGCGCAAAAGACCGGGTTGCTGATGAAGCTGACCGGTAATGTTTGAGAGCCAGTCTAGATTACCAAAACCCTGCCCCTGAGCCGGAGCGAGCCCCGACAGATCAATGCCTCTGCTCTGCGCCTGACCGGCCAACATCTTACCAAACTCCTCACGATCCGTATCCGAGAGACGTCCGAAGGCGTCCCGTGCGGCAGCCTGATAGTCTTCGGGAGAAACATTATGAGCAACCTGTCCATAACGTTCAATAACCTCCTGATCATCGTAACCCTCAGAAGGCGGACCCTGTTCAAATCTTTTCAAAAAATCCTGAAAGCCTTCCATAGCCTGACTATTTCCTGTTAACATGTCTAATAATCCCATATTACCTCCTTTTGTATATGGTTCAACATATACATCTCATTCTTGAGAAAAAGTCACAGACGGCTTGCATTAAAGGTGTCACAGGCCTGGTGATTGCCGCGTTCCAGCCCGATTTTGAACCACCTCACTCTCTGTTCCGAACTGCCATGGGTAAAAGCATCGGGGACCACACGGCCTTGTGTCCTCTTTTGAATCCGGTCATCACCGATGGCACTGGCAGCGTTCAGCCCTTCTTCAATATCTCCGGATTCAAGGATCTGGCGGCTCTCATGGGCCTTATTAGCCCAAACACCCGCGAAACAGTCGGCCTGTAATTCCATCATTACCGACAATTTATTCCTTTCAACAGAACCTGATCTTGATTGGATGGCACGGACTTTATCGGCAATACCCAGAAGTGTTTGCACGTGGTGGCCAACTTCATGAGCAATGACATAGGCCTGTGCAAAATCACCGGAGGCGCCGAACCGGGTGCGCATATCTTCGAAGAAGCTTAAATCCAGATAGACTTTTTTATCAGCGGGGCAGTAGAAGGGGCCCGTTGCCGAACCGGCCATCCCGCACGCTGACTCAACGGTTTGCGAAAAGAGCACCAGTTTCGGCTCTTCATATGTTCGCCCCATTTTTCTGAAAGTCCCGCCCCAGACATCCTCTGTATCACCCAGCACAACAGCAACGAATTTGCGCATTTCATCATTCACGCCCGTAGTACTGCTTTGCTGAGAGGTTGTGGAAGTATTTTGTGTCTCAGACACACCCTGCAGGAGTGCACTCGGGTCAATACCCAAAAACATTCCGATCACTATAACGGCCACCAGGCCAAGACCACCCAAACCGCCAATTTTAGCGCCGCGAGGTATCGACATCCCACGGCGGTCTTCAACGTTATCGCTTTCCCGACCGTCTTTCCATCGCATCTTTTCACCTTTTTCGTTCAGGCTGTATTTCTGTTGTCAAAAAACTCATTGTTCCCTATACAGCGTTTCCGTAATTAGAATATTGGCGCTAAACGATATAAATGTCAACAAAAAGAGTCACAAGTATTTTTCAGTCTTCGGTTCAGGCTTTTTCTCGAAGCCTCTTGCGGCCACCTTCACCACTATCTCCACTATCTTTTTCATTGACATGGATGAGGCATAAAGAATATATAAGATCCCGCCGCAGTCTATATAGCAGTTAGCGATAAGCGCCGCGTACCTTTTTGCTCAATCCAATACCTGCAGGAGGCATAAAGATGGGAATAGTATGGACAATAATCCTGGGTTTTGTTATCGGTGTGATTGCGAAGTTGATTGTTCCGGGCAAACAGAACATGGGTTTTATCATGACTCTCGTGCTAGGTGTGGCGGGGTCATTTCTCGCCGGCATCATAGGACAGGCCATAGGCTGGTACAAAGCGGGAGAGGGCGCCGGCTTCATTGCATCGGTCATCGTCGCGATTGTTCTTGTGATTATCTACAGTAGATTCAAAAACCGCGGATCATCGGCCAAGTGAAACCGTCCTGTGAATAGAATTACACCGGTTGAGGTGCTGCCGGCTCCATCCAGCTGCAACCTCAACCTACGGCTTATCTTCCCTCTTTTTTGAGTTTAAAGGCCGGTGTTTGCTGTTTGTCCATTTCTTCGTTTTTCATTTCGGCCATTTTGATGCGAAGACGAATATCATTCGGACTGTCCGAATAGGCAATCGCATTGTTGTAATCTATTGTGCCTGACTGATACAGATCAAAAATGTGCTGATCGAACGTCTGCATACCGTCAAAGTATGATGCTGCCATAGTCTCTTTGAGCAGGGAAATTTCACCCTTCATGATAAGATCTTTGACACGGGGACTGTCGAGAAGGATCTCTATGGCGGCTACTCTTTTACCTTCGACTGTAGGAATAAGCCTCTGAGAAATGATTGCACGTGTGTTGAGAGACAGCTGCATGTACATCTGTACGTGTCTCTCGATCGGAAAAAAATTAAGCACCCGCTCGAATGCCTGGTTTGCGTTGTTGGCGTGCAGAGTGGCCAGACAGAGATGCCCCGTTTCAGCAAATGTTATTGCATCTTCCATTGTCTCAGCGTCGCGAATTTCACCGATCAGAATAACATCGGGTGCCTGACGCAGCGTATTTTTCAGGGCGTTCGCGTAATTGTGCGTATCAAATCCGATCTCCCTTTGCGTAACAATACTTTTCTTATGTTCATGGACGAACTCGATGGGGTCCTCTACGGAAATAATATGACCTCTTTCGTTTGTGTTCCGGTAGTCTATCATTGCCGCCAATGTGGTCGATTTACCACTGCCGGTTGCCCCGACTACGAGTACCAGACCTCTCTTGGTCATTGAAATGTCCTTCATAACCGGAGGGAGGCCCCAATCGTCGAGTGTTTTGATGTGCAGCTTAATCTGTCTGATGATGATTCCCACGAAGCTCTTTTGTCGAAATATGTTTACCCTGAACCTGCCATATTTCGGTGAATAGAGGGCGAGATTCATCTCCATCTCTTCCTCGAACTTCTTTTTCTGCCTATCGGTCATGATCGAGCGCGCTATATTTTCTGTATCATCCGGAGTGAGAGGAGGTGTATCCGTGTAGGGATTTACCTTACCTTCCACGCGAAAACACGGGGAAATACCGACGGTAAAGTAAATGTCCGATGCATCCTTTTCCATCATGTACTTCAAATACTTGCCGATCATTTCCATACGATCACCTCTGAGAATTGCTGAGATAGAAGGACACTTCGTCCTTTGTCACCAGATTTTTCCCGATGAGTTCCTGACACGCCGCTTCCATCGTCTGCATACCAAGCGCCTTGCTCGTTTGCATAATTGATGGGATTTGAGCCACTTTGTTTTCACGGATAAGGTTTCTGACGGCTGGTGTGGCAAGCAGGATTTCGAAGGCTGCTATTCTGCCTTTGCCGTCTCTTCGCTTGAACAGACCCTGTGAAATGATGGCCTGCAGTGATGCTGAAAACATTGAACGTACCTGATTTTGCTGTCCCGCCGGAAATACATCAATGATTCTGTCCACGGTATCCGGGGCACTACTGGTGTGGAGTGTCGCAAATACAAGGTGGCCTGTTTCGGCAGCTGTTAGCGCCAAGGAAATGGTTTCCAGGTCTCTCATTTCGCCTACGAGAATTACGTCCGGGTCTTCACGGAGTGCGCTTCTTAGTGCCGCTGCAAAACTTTTTGTGTGAGGCCCAAGCTCCCGCTGATTTAATAGACATTTTTTTGATGTATGGAGAAATTCTATAGGATCTTCTACTGTGAGAACATGCTCTTTCTTATTGTTGTTTATAAAATCAATCATCGCTGCAAGCGTGGTAGATTTACCGCTTCCGGTCGGCCCGGTCACAAGCACAAGTCCTTTCTCAAACCCGCAAAGGTCTTTAAACACTTTCGGTAGATAGAGATCCTCGAAACTGGGGATTTTGCTTGGAATGGTCCTGAAAACGGCAGATTCGCCCCGATATTGTTTGAAAACGTTTACTCTAAACCGGGCCAGATCTCCAAGTCCGAATGAGAAATCGAGTTCCAGTTGTTCTTCAAAGACCTTTCTCTGGAAATCACTAAGGACATCGTACACCATATTATGGACTTGCTCTTTGTCCAGCGGAGGAAGATCAACCTTTGTCATTTCTCCGTGCACGCGTATGATTGGTGGTTCGCCCGCGCTGATGTGCAAATCCGATCCGTTGCTGTCAAGAACAAAGCGAAGTAATTCAGAAATATCCATATTAGAACCTCCATTTCAGAAGTTTATGACCCCTTATTGCCCAAAAACCAGGAGCCTTCCCCTCTCACACGGTAATGAGTCAAGAAGAAGGATGATTTCCTTGTTTCATTCCTGCTATCCATATTCCTTTAGGTATTCACCCATTTCGGGGCCGATGTCTTTCCTGCCACACCTAGAGAAGGTGGGCCACCGCTCGTGGACCTTCTCATAGACTGTAAGTTATTTGAATTGATGTGAAAAATCAGATATGCACGGATGTTTGCTTCATCAAGTATTTTCAGTGGTTTGCTGTTCACCATTCACCATTGGTGGAATTGTATGTAACTCAAGCGACTCTATATCTTTATATGTCGGCAAATCTTCAATACTCTTTAGGCCGTACAGCTCAAGAAATTTGTCGGTCGTCTTGAATACTATTCGTTTGCCACCCTCTCCATTTTTCCCGGAGATTCCAATCAGCCTTTTCTCCAGTAGAATGCGTATGGCTCTCGTTGAGTCTACACCTCTTACGTTGTCGACGTCCCTCTTGGTGACCGGTTGCTTGTAAGCGATTATGGAGAGGGTTTCCAGGGTGGATTTTGTTAGTCCGACATCTTTTTCTCTTACGAACCTTTTAACCCAATCCTTGTAAACGGGTTTTGTCCGCATCTGGAAGCCACCTGCAACTTCAATAATTTCGACAGATCGGTTCAGGTGAGTATATTCCTCCATCAGTCCGCTCAACGCCGTGTCAATTTCCTCAGACGGAAATTCTTCAATCTTTTTTTTCAATGTTTTCGGAGAAACCGGCTTTGACGATGAAAAAAGAATTGCTTCAATTATCTGTTTTAGTTCCATGCTGTAAAAACCCGCTAATGTGTCTTGATATGGCAGCGAATTCGTCGGGATACGTGTACCAGTTCATGTCCTTTTCTTTCGCAAACCAGGTAAACTGTCTTTTTGCGTAATGTCGTGTCTGTTTCTGTATATCTTTTACCATATCTTCGAATTTTATGGAACCCCTTAGATGTTTGAGTATCTCTCTATACCCGATTCCGGTGAACGGTCTCACATCGTCGGATATCCCGGTTGACAGTATGTTCTTTACTTCTTCGATCCATCCCTGAGCGAGCATTTCAAGTACCCGCTCGTCAATTCTCCTGTAAAGCTCCTCTTTCTCTCTTTTGAGACCAATCTTCAGGATATCATACCTCGGTTCTCTGAAGCCGTGATCTTTCTCAAGTTCAGAGAATTTCTGCCCTGTCAACATGAATACTTCAACAGCCCGTATAACCCGTACTTTGTCTCTAAAATCTATCTTCATTGCGTACTCGTAATCAATCTCTCTTAATCTTTCATGCATTCGCGGAGGATCACCGGCATATTCCTGCTGAAGTCTCATTCTAAGATCGTGGTTGGTTTCTGCCTTGAAAAGCCCGTATGTAAGAGCCCTTAGATAAAGCCCCGTGCCTCCCACCAGAATAGCGGTCCTCCCGCGCCGGTTCACATCCTCAATAACTTCGTCCGCGAGGGTCACAAATCGTGCTGCATTAAAGGTTTCATGCGCATCTACTACGTCGATGAGGTGGTGCGGCACTGTCTCACGCATCTTTGCACCGGGTTTTGCTGTTCCGATGTCGAAACGTCTGTACACCTGCATAGAATCAAAATTGACGACTTCGCCATGAAAGATTTTGGCAAGTTCAACCGACAAAGCAGACTTGCCGGTACACGTAGGTCCCGTGATTGATATGAGCCTTGCTTTCTTTGAAACCATACGTGTTATACAGTATAATAGAGTTGATAATGTATTCAAGAATTATAAAGCTTGCCATAATCCTTTTTCTTGTGCCGGCGATGTTCGGAGTCAGCTTCGGGTACGCTCTTGTGAACTATCTCGAAATACCCGACGTGAAACAACTGGAGACATACAGGCCAAAATCTGCAACGAGATTGTATTCCGATGACGGTACGTTGTACGCGGAATTGTTCGTCGAAAAGAGAGTACCGATTTCGATTACTGAAATGCCGAGACATTTGAAACTTGCTTTCGTCGCAATAGAGGACGAGCGTTTCTACAGCCATTTTGGAATTGACGCCCGCGGCATTGCCAGGGCAGCTTACCGGAATATTATTAAGAAGGGAAAAACCGAAGGCGCGTCGACTATCACGCAACAGCTGGCAAGAAATCTTTACCTCACTCCTCAGAAAACCTACAAGAGAAAAATTGAAGAGGCGATACTCGCAATTCAGATCGAGAGGACATATTCGAAAGAAGAGATTCTCAACATGTATCTTAATCTCATCTATTTGGGAGAGGGGGCACATGGTGTCGAGTCTGCCGCCTACACTTACTTCCACAAGCACGCGAAGGAATTGAATCTTGCCGAATCGGCAATGCTGGCCGCGATGACAAGGTCGCCGTCCCGGCTCTCACCTTACAAGAATGCCGCCCGAACGATGGAGCGCAAGAACCTGGTCTTGAGAAAAATGCATGAGGTGGGATTCATCAGCAATAAGGAGTACGCAGATGCTCTGAAAATCAGCATAGCGCTCGCGCCTTTCAAAACTTATGAAAAAAAGACCGGTTACTATATAGATTATGTCAAACAATCCCTTGAAGAACACATCGAAGATCCGCAGGATGTTTACACTACTGGACTTAACATAAGGACGCCCATCAGCCTGAAGATGACGGACTATGCGTATGAAGCTATAGCGAAGGGCATTCAGGCATATCAGAAACGACATCCTCAGTCGGAAGCACCCGAAGTGGCGCTTGTCGCAATTGAAGTGAAGACAGGAGACGTCAAAGTTCTTATCGGCGGAAAGGATTTTTCGGCTTCACCCTATAACAGGGCGGTTCAGGCAAGACGTCAGCCCGGATCTTGTTTTAAGCCTATCATCTATCTCACGGCCCTGGAACAGGGATACACACCGGATACGGTTTTACGAGATTCACCAATCTCGTATACGAATCCATACTCCGGTGCGGTTTGGAATCCCAGGAATTACGGGAATGAATACCACGGAGATGTCACAATGCGAAAGGCGCTCGAACTTTCGCTAAATACCGCGACGGTGCGTCTGTTGGAAAAGGTTGGTGTTGAAAACGTGATAGATATGGCTAAGCAGCTTCATATTACAAGCAAGTTTCAGTCAAACCTTTCTTTGTCCCTGGGCACCACCGAAATAGCTCCTATCGAGCTTGCCGCTGCGTATGCGGCCATTGCCCGTGGCGGAGCGTATATCCCGCCGAGCGTTATAAAAACAGTCAGCACGATTGAGGGTGAAGAAAAATACCGGGACGAAGGTCTCGAAGAACCCATTGTATTACCGGAAGTAGCTTATTCTCTCGTTGATATCATGAAAGGCGTGATTCAGAGAGGTACGGCCCGGGCAGCCTCAAAGATGCCATACGTCCTGGCGGGAAAAACGGGGACCACAGACGATTTCAGGGACGCATGGTTTGTTGGTTTCTCTCCCAATCTTCTTTGCGCAGTATGGATAGGATATGATAAGAAGATCAATCTGGCAGGAAAAGAAGCCGGAGCTACAGCTGCTCTTCCCATATGGATTGATTTCATGTCGAAGGCGTTGCAGCGTTATCCCAATGAGGATTTCAGACGGGCACATGTTGATGAATATTACCAGTGAGAATCTGTTGCTTTGCTTTTGAGAGTGCCCAACGGGAATGTTTCTTTTCCGCAGAGGCGGGAATATAAACGGCAAAAAAATAGTGAGGAGGAATTCTGATGAAAAAATGCTGGATGGTTTTACTGGTCGGATGTTTCCTTGTTTTTCCTGCTGCGAGTCACGCGCAGCTTGACAAGCTTCTGGAAGGACTTTTCGGAAGGGGCGAGGGCGTTAGTCTTCAGGAACTTTCAGTTACAAGCCTCGAGATGGTTCCGGACCCGTTCAGGGAAGGGCAGAGAGTCTCTTTCCGGGCAGTTGTTTCCAATAGTTCGCGTTATTCTGCAAGGGTCCGTCTTGCAGTTGTTGAGAGAGATCGTGCAATCTCTGAAGCAGATGTCTATCTCAATCCCGGAAGCAATCAGGTGAGTTTTCCGGAAGTGGCTTATCAGCCATCCGGCAGAGACCAGCGATGCTTTACTGTAGAGGTGAACGTAGACAGAAGATGGACAGCCCTTCAAAAAGCAAATGATTTTTGCATTCAGCGAACGTTTGCCGGCTGGTCAATGAATGACCGCGGCGCCGGTATGCTCGGTGTGGAGGACCTTAAAATGAGTCCTGATCCCGTTGCTGTAGGCCAGGAGGTGAGATTTACGGTAACGATAAGGAATGAGGGAAGACCCATAAGGGGCAGCATTCGTCTGCAGGATAAGGATCAGATAATAGTACAAACCGACAATGTCAATATCCCGAGGGGCAACACTGAATTCCAGCTCCCGAGAAGCAGGTATGCCTTCCAACGCATGGACACGTGCTTCACTGTTTCTGTCGATATTGATAGAACTCCTCAACAGATTGATGCGTCAAGAGAGTATTGTGCCAATCCAACAGCATGGACTCTGCAACCCCGGGCGAGAGATTTTCGTGACAGGGATAATAGAAGATAATCATCGTTAACATCAGCGGACAAAAGGCCGGCAGATATGCCGGCCTTTCCCGTTGTACTATTCGAGAGCATTGAACCCTTCATTTTCAACTGAATTTGGATAACCGGCTCAGGGCAATTACCTGATTATGCTTCAGCGCTCTGAAGAATGGTGGCTTTGCAATTATTGGGGAAAGAAATCATCATTTTCCAAATGTCATTTTCTTCATGTAGTACATTACAGATCCACCGAGTGTCGACATATAAATGTGGATGATAAGGAACAAAACGGAAAGATACCCTGCGATTACATGGAGAATATCAAGGATTCTGAGCCCTCCGATTGCGTAAATAAAACGGGAGAAAAAGAGGATGTTGTCAAAGAGAATGCCGGTCAGTATTATGAACGGCACGAGTATAAACATGACTCCCGCATAGGTAATTTTTTGAAGCACGTTAAATTTATCTTCGACTGATGGAGTAAAAGGGTTCTTTCCGCCGGTGAAGACACCAAAAGAATAGAATGCCACTTGCCGCGGAATATTTCTCAGGTCTCTTGCGCATAACAGATAATGCTTTATATCCCGGGTGAGTAGGACATACAGCAACCAGAACACAAATGAAATGGTCAAGGCCCTCCCGGCATACCGATGGATTAAAACGATATCGGTGTAATCGGATAGAATGGATACAAAGGGTGCTCTCAACTGGATGCCCGTGAGAATGAGAGCTATGAACAACAGGGCGTTAACCCAGTGCCATATACGTATGCCTGGCGGATATAAAGATTTTGCCGTCATTTTTTTCTCCGGATTATTCTTCCCAGGATGTGCAGAAAGATTCCCGCAAGCACAAATCCGATCAACGTGACGCCGAAGAAATCTATCCATTTCCAGCCGAGTTCCTTAATAAGGACCAGTCTTTCCTTTCCTCTCGCAGAAAGGACCCTCTGTATATCTTCATTCTTTACCTTTCCCTCACCTAGTAGCGAGAGATCCACGAACAGATTGGTCGGCAGGGCACTGAGGGCGGTGCCTTTTACGGGAAGATATACCTGCCCTTTCTGCTCGGGAATTACGAGGTACATAGACTCGTAAAAGGGTGCCTTTTCAGAATGACAGGTCCGACACACCCTTTCTTTGTTGCTCTTGAACGAATAGTCATGGTGCACCTTCGTTACGATAAGCGCACTGCCCACGAAGAGGTCTTTTTTGAGTCTTGATTTCAGATCGACGAAGAAGTCAGACAACTCTTCTGACGCGATAGAACCATCTTTATCCTTATCAACGAGTACCGTGATCTCTTTCGCACCGGAAAATGCACTTTCGAATTCGCTGTAAGTTACCGTCTTCTTCTTGCCATTCTCCCAGTAGCTGAACGAGAAGGCTATACTTTTCATAGATTGAGGGCTGTGACAGGTTGAACATTCGAGATAATCGAAGTGCAGACTGGTATTTGGAAGCCATTCGTGTTTGGCCAAATAATCCTTGTGACATCGGGTGCACACGCTGAGTCTTTCGCGGGCGTCAAACTCTTTAAAAGTTGTAATATTGTGCGGATTGTGACAGTCGGTACACAATGTCGCACCGGAAGATGCATGTATCGTATTCTTGTATACACCGTGTGTTTTTTTGTGGCAGTTTATACACACATTGTCACTCACTTTAGCCTGTGAAGCGTGGCAGTCAGAACATTTTACCCCTTTTCTGCCATGCAAAGTCTTCGAGAATTGATCGATCGAGGGTATTTCAGGAATGAAAACGCCGGGATCGAGAGATATTTCGAACGAGGGTGCCCCGGGGGCCCTTACAACCGCTTTTTTGAAAAGAATCCGGTTCGTGTGACATGCAGTACACGAAGCAGCTTTCCTCTTCATGCTGTGCACATCGGCTGTCACTAAGTAGTTTATCTTTACATTCGATTCATTTTGTCGTGCATGCTCGAGAAACTTCATCCATTCGTTTCTGTCAATTCTGTCGTTGCGATCGGAATCGACGTCACTTTTGGAGTTCGGGCTCCCCTTCCTACCTGCCAAATTTACGTCAACGGAGCTTTTCCGTACATCTCCGTGACAGGCGACACATGAAAGTGCCTCCACGTGTTTCCCGGCTGCTGCGAGAGTTGTGTGCTGAACCTTTTTGTGACACTGTACACAGGATGTCTTTTCCTTCGCGGGGTAATGCGCGTTATGACAATCAACACATTGCACATTGGCAAAGGAGTGTACGCTCTTATTATAAACGGGCGGTATTTTACTGTGACATGAAGTGCATCCCGGCCTTTGGATTTTCCCGTGAGGCAGTTTCACAATATCCCGGTGACAGTCCGTACATGCGATTTTTCCATGAACTGCACCCTTGTATGTTTCATGACATGTATAGCATGTATCTATTGGTAATGTCGCACTTATGGCACAGATGGGAAATGTCAACAAGAAGACGATGAGGATGACCATAATTTGATGGTAGCAAATGATATCTTTTTTGTAAACATAATAAATCCGAACCAAGTTTACCAAGTCATGAGTTGACAACTTCTTGCGACACGCGGTCTTTTGTAGCATCTTGGGTTTTCCCGGCCACCCTACGCAACTTTCTTACCGTGTTCTTTATATGGCCTCAGTATCTCTATGCC
This sequence comes from uncultured Syntrophus sp., assembly GCA_964472475.1. Taxonomy (GTDB): domain Bacteria; phylum Desulfobacterota; class Syntrophorhabdia; order Syntrophorhabdales; family Syntrophorhabdaceae; genus PNOF01. The sequence goes on from CAYYLU010000029.1 coordinate 13,913, forward strand.
GTTTATTTTGATAGTTTTATTACTTGTTGACAGGGTGTGGGGCCTGATGTATCATTCCTTTGAATGGTCGCGAAGGGAATAAGGGCCTATAAAAAGACAGTTCTTCTGATCCTGATCACAGTTCTTGTTGCCTCAATCACGTATGTTCTAAATGCTCAGCAAACGAACACGACGAGCGCTTGCGTTAAATGTCACACGAGTGAAAGCATTTTAAAGATTCATTATAAGCCCCCTGATATCGAAGTTTCTGAAGGAGAAGGGTGAGCGGGAGCTCCTCCGTCGGTGCCGGCGGATCAAATGTATAAAGGGTTTCTGGTCGACAAAAATCTCATTGGCAGTGATCCACATTTTCTGAAAGGATGTCCTTCGTGCCACAAAGGCGATGACAAAGTGCCAAACAAGGAGAAGGCGCACGCCGGCATGGTCAAGCGACCTTCGGATAACCCTGCGACGTGTACGCCGTGTCACGAAAGTATTGCCAAGAATTACAGAAGTTCGCTCCACTTTACAACCGCTGGTCTTCGAGAGGGTGTAAAAAAGCGCTTTTCCGAATCTGAGTCCCGAACGTTTAATTCAAAAGTATTTGAGCAGTCCTGCCGGTCATGTCACGCCTCTTGTGGAGACTGCCACACAAAAGGGCCGTCTGTAAGCGGTATAAGCATTGGACTTATTAAAGGTCACAAGTTTGTTAAGAGAGACGAAGGTAAGACGTGTAATTTTTGCCATGGCGGGCGGGTCTATCCCGAATTTACCGGTGAATATGGCGGAACACCTGATGTTCACTACCAGAAAGGCATGGTGTGTGTTGATTGCCACAACAAGACGGGCTTTCATGGAGACGGTAATACATATATGTCCAGAAAGGACGTAAAGAGCAAGCCTGCATGCGTCAACTGCCACGAGATGGGAAAAGAGTCAACGGATCAGGCCAAGACATCTCACGCTGTTCATAAAGACAAGGTCTCATGTACCGGTTGCCACTCGTCTGCCCCCTATCGGAATTGTTATGAGTGCCACACCGGTAAAGGCGCAACGCCAAAGCCCTCCTTCATTCTCGGGAGAAACCCTCGCAACAAGGGTGTCGTAACGACACTGCGCGTGATACCGACAGTGAGAACAACATTCAAGCAGGATGGAATTCAGATGGAAAATTTTGATGCACTTCCCAACTACTGGGATACATCGCCACATAACATCAGGAAAAGGACCGAAAGAACACGTTCGTGTGAAGTGTGTCACGATGAAAAGAAAGATTTTCTCACGCGTGAAATGCTCCTGAAAGATGGCTCGCAGGCTAATGAAGGCCTGGTCTATGCACCAAAATCGATAAAAAAGTAGGAGGCAGCAATGAAAAAACATTTAAGGACCATTATAGCTGTAGCATTTCTCTTGACTCTGCTGACACCCCTCGGATTGATCGCGAGAGATGTGGAACCAATTGTCAGCGCGTCCTGGGTTGAACAGAATTTGGACAATCCGCGAGTAGTTGTTCTGGACGTCAGGAAGGTTGAGGACTACAAGGAAGGCCACATACGTAATGCTGTGAATGCGATTTACGGCTCGTGGGCTATCACAAAGGGTGGATTGCGGAACGAACTGCCCGCAAAGGATGATCTATTCGATACAATCGGATCTGCAGGTATAGGCCCCGATTCGATCGTCATCGTTGTCGGCAAGGTAGACGGAATGCCGGAACGGACCGACACAACGAGGGTTGCGTGGACTCTCAAATATGCGGGCGTATCTAATGTCGCACTTTTGGATGGTGGTTACAATAAGTGGTTAGCCGATAAAAAGCCCGTCTCAACGGACCCGTTCAGACCTAAATCAAAATCCTACCAGGGCAAGACGAATGATAATTTGTTTGCGACAAAGGACTACATAATGAAGGCTGCGGAAAAAGCAGTTGTCGTCGATGTTAGAGAGCCGGATTATTATAAAGGTCTCAAAAAGATGGATTTCGTAAATGCTCCCGGACACATAGCAAAAGCCGTCAACATGCCGGCCACTCTCGCTTATAATGCGGACGGGACATTCAAGAGCAAAGGCGAACTGGCAAATATGGCCTCAAGCGCTTTGGGGAATGACATGGAAAGAGAGATCGTAACATCGTGTGATACAGGGAAGGTATGTACGTCCTGGTCTTTCCTTCTGTCTGAACTGCTCGGATACAAGAACGTGAAGGTCTATGACGGATCCGCGGAAGACTGGACAAAGGAACCTGCAGGTCCTGTGGAGAAGTAAACAGCTAATGATACGTGGAGTGTCCTTCTAATATCCAAACCGCCGATGGTTCCTTTTGTCTATCGGCGGTTTCTAGATTAATCCGGAAAGCGTTTTCCCGCGTCAGCTCTTGTGACACTCCGAGCATTTCGTTGGAGCAGGCAGATTTCTGGCTGTGCTTTCTTTATGGCATGTTGTGCACTGTTTGTGGAAGGCCCCCTGGGCCTGTGGAGCGCCTGACTTGCCCTGATTTATTGGATGACATGAAGTGCACGCCTGAGGTTGCTTCGGATTTTTGTCCCTGTGATGGCAGAGAGCACAGTCAATCTGCTGTTTCTGCACGTGTGTCTCATGCGAAAATGACACAGGCTTTTGTTTCGCACCTTTCAACTCAAGAGATATACTACCGGGCATCTTTGTTTCAGCAGCAGCAGCGTTGAGAAAAGGCAGACACATAAACAGCAGGAAAGACGCAACAATCAATTTTCGCTCTCGCATTGTTATCCTCCGGTATACTCCCAATTTCACGATGGAGCGTGCTGGTGAATCATAGTAGCAGGTGAGATATTTGTCAATAAGGAATTGCCGGCGGTAAACACGGGCCATATCAATCAGATTCGAGATATTGAGGAAAAGCTCTCCTACATACAATGATATTTGAATACGGGGATTCTTTCGAACCTCTGAACGCCTTTGCACCGCAATAAAAAAGACCCGGAGGTCTATTACCATCTCGACATGTCAGTTTTTCGGTCGCGCACACAACATCCAATGATTCTTTCATAACGGGTGACGAGCTTCTATAAAGACGGCAAAATGTGGTACCTTGTGACGCATCCCGGGCAAATGTCAAGGCCTCAGATGGGAAAACAAGACGCAGGAGAGAACAGCCGGAACAGAGAATAAGAAAAGTGAAAATTAAACAAGTCTTCATTCTTTGCGTGCACGAATCCCAATTAGCTGGAGCCCACGAGATCTAACGGGAATCACGGATTCATTTGCTGTGTATAATGTTGTACTGACCGGCCGTGACAGTGGAAAAATGGAAGATCGGCCTGTCAACACGCCGTATGATGAGCGGACAGTGGGTCATGCCTCCCGGAACAAAAATCATACAGGTTCTCGTCAGGATATGCTGCTCGTCTTGCAGCCAGAACTCAACCTCTGCACCCAGGTCGTATGGGTCATCGGGGTTACTTCCGAAAAAGCCGATGATCTCTGCGGCGTCATGGCTGTGGCTATCTTTCATCCAGTCCGGCAGCGGCAAAGGTGGTTTCAGATACCAGGCGCAATTCATCTGAAAGGCTCCGTCCACAACATTATTGTCCAACCAGAGAATCCGTTTGGCCCATTTTGAGTATTCGGCCTCGTACTCCGGGGGGTAAGGAGATTTAAGGTCCGTGACTATGTATTTTCCAAATTTTGATTCTGCCATGTTTCCTCCAAGGAACGTTTTACTGGTTCTAATTCCGCTTTTTTCTCACACAAAAATGAAAATAGCAAAAGTTTGTGAGGCATATAAAGGCCAGGCAAAGAAAAATTGTTCGATAGCCGGTGATGGGAACGACAAGACCCATGACCATCGGCCCGGCCGCCGCTCCCAGATCAGAAATGGCCCTGAAAGTCCCGACAGCCGTACCATCTGAAGAACCTGCGTATTCAAGGGCATACGCCATGGTTGTAGGAAAGTAATATGCAGTTGCAACTCCCCAAATAACACCGACCAAGATAAACAGGGGAAGAGTCCTTGAAAAGAATAGCGTCACCATTGCAGCCATCGAGGTAAAAAGGAAGATAAGAATGATCTTTTCTTTATTGTAATTATCGACAATTTTCCCTCCCAGAATCCGGGCTGCAATAAGCATTGCTGCACTGGCGGAAAAGAAGTAGCCCGGATTTGTTACTCCGCACTCAATTGCGTACAAGGGAAGGAACGCAATAAGGGCTCCGTACACAAAACTATGCAAAAGGTTGGTGATTGAGGGCACAACGATCCTCACGTTAAAAAGCGTGTTGTGAGTGGGAGTTTCTGTCTCGGGACTGATGGGCGCCTGCTTCTTCAGCTTCAAGGCAAAAAAGAAAGAGCACAGAGACAGCACCACGCACGTGAAGAAAAGGGTGGCAAAACTGTACTCGTTAATAATAAACATACCACCCGCAGGAGCAATCGCCGTAGTGAAGATCGGGGCGAGGGTGAAATAGCCGATGGCCTGCCCCCGGTATGCCGGGGCGGTAGCCTTGACGACGAATGCAAGGGCAGCCGTATCTAAACACGCAAATGTGACCCCTTGGAAAAACCTCACGACAAAAAGTGGCCAGAAAGAGTGAAACATGATGAGGCCAACAAAGGTGAGAGCAAAGAGCAGGGCGCCGAAAATCATGACACTCTTTTCGGAGTATTTCCTCAGGGCACCTCCCGCAGCGAGTCGAGAGAACAGCGATGAAATGCCAAAAATACCTACGATTACACCTATCTCTCTCGCGTTAGATCCTAACTTCGCTAGATAAATGGGAAGCGTGGGATATAGGGCATGAATACCAAATACGAAAGTGAATAGTGCAAAGAAGACAAAAACAAAATCCCGGTTCATTATACCTTTTGCCGTACGCTGCGGCACTCTGTTTTCATTGTGCATGGCTTCATAGTGTTTCATACGGGGGAAGCAACTGTCAAACGATTATTCCTCTCCGGATTGGTCACTTCACAGCGGGTACACTCGATGGACAATACGCATTTTGATGTCCAGAGGGCCGCTGGTGGAGGGGCTAGACAAGGGAACTGGGAAGTAGTACAGTTATGCTCATTTAAACGTCTGACAAAATTCACTCTTAATAAAAGTGCCGGCTTGTAGGCGTGCCTTTGCTTACCAATCTTATCGGTTGCTTCCTCCTGCAGCTGATAAATAGCTTTATTGCAGAGAATAGAAGATTATACATGATTATCTTAAGCTCGACGAGAGAAGCTAAGCCGATTGAACCTGCCTTTCTAAAATCAAATGTTTATCTATATCTTGTTTCGTATCTTCTTTTAATCCCTGCCAATCCCATCAATCCAAGACCCCGAATTCTTTGACTCCTAATTTCACTCAGGATCCTAAATGAGCATTATTAACGGCAGCTTAATCCTTCAATCGTTGGTAAGAATTATAGACAAAAGCTTGCAGAGAATAAAATAATAGATATATGATTCTATTTTTCGAGTAGAAGGACTGTCGATATTAAGATATTGTTCAACACGTTAACGATGGGTTGATATCCATGCTCAATCTCCGGAAGGAATAAAATACAACCATGGAACTTCGATTGCTGAAAAAGAAGGATTTGAGTCAATTTAAATTGATTCATAACGGGTGTTTCAGGTTCCGCCAGGAGAAAAATGTGATTTCTGGTGTGATTCTGCGCAGTCCGGAAAGAATTGCGGGTGCGCTAAGAAAAGGCGTTGTTGTCTGCAATTTCCCGAGAATCGTCACAGACCGTATTCCTGACCTTAAAGAGCTGTATTGGATTGTACAACGCACCGGCTGGAAAGGCTTTACGGTAGCCAGCGCTGCCGACATTCAGCTGGTCGACGATTTCCGGGCCCAACAGCGTTGGAACAGGCTCGCCGGCCTATTACCGGCTCCAATGCACTGGAATCCCGGACCAGACAAAACTCACCTTCCGGTGCCGCTGCCTTTTGGGAACGCCGATTTCGTCGACACGGAAGTCTTTGCGCCGGATGGCCGGCCCAAGACCTACGACGCTATCATGATCGCCCGGTGGGACAGGTTCAAACATCATCAGTTGCTGGTAGATGCTTTCAGGATTCTTAAGCGTGAAGGCGCAGCCGTACGGGGCCTGATGTTCGGACACTTCGCAAACACCGATGATCGGGCGGCAATCGACTATAAAAAGCGCATCGTGGAAACCGTTCGGGCTGAAGGTCTTCCGATCGATTTGCCGGCGGCTGATGCTGAGACCAATCAGACGCTGGATCAAAACAAGAACTCAATTGCGGCATTGATCAATGCCTCCCGGGTAGGACTGTTGTTATCTAGATCCGAGGCGATTAACCGTTTCAAGATGGAATGTCTTTCCTGCGATATTCCGATGATCATTTGTGATGATGCATGCTGGTGCGTGAAGAAGCACATCGGCTCGCAGACGGGAATTGTGGTTGCCCGGCGTGCGGATGCTGTTGCAAAGGCGATTATGGCGGTCAAGGGCGGCATGAAGTTCTCCCCTCGCGATTACATCATGGCAAATACAGGAATTGACCGTGCCATGGCCGCCCTGCAGAATGCCGTTGACGCGCTCGACCTGAAGATGGGGCTCGAACCGGCGCCCATTGCACGCTACGATGGACGAAACAACTCCCTCCAGTGGCATAATTTCATTGATCATTTACGCGCTGAAATCGCTAAAACACGGGACAGTATGCGCAAGACAGCCACGACCGAAAGCGAAAGACGAAAAAATAGATTTTGAATGGCAACCCGCTTCCAAAGCGATACTGCAACTCTCGTAGTTCTTGGAAGGAATTTCTGGCATCTCTATTGTGGAGGTTCCTGCGAAATTGCAAGGAACCAAGAGCTTGGACAACGTGTCACTTGTTATTTATCGCTGTACGTAATCTGCATTTTTTTGTTGAGATATGAATGAAAGAATTCGGCTCGAAAAGCCGTTACCACATTGCAGAGAGTAATCTGAAATTCCCCACCATACCCCACAGGCTGGCTCAGGAGATGCAGTCATCAAATCCTTACGTAGAAATCCTCAAAAACATGCACTTCCTTACCATACTGGCCATTCAGAAATGTGATTATTTGTGTTGAAGAAAATAGCAACGGAGTAGTAGCGAGTTTGGAGGGTGCATCTTGAGTGATTTCAAGAAGAACAAAGCGTCCCCACGGGGAATCGAACCCCGGTTGCCGGCGTGAAAGGCCAGTGTCCTAGGCCCCTAGACGATGGGGACGCAGAAAATACAATTACTTATGGGCCGTGCAAGACTTGAACTTGCGACTCTCTGCTTAAAAGGCAGATACTCTACCAGCCTGAGTTAACGGCCCTCAAGAGTCATAAACATATTAAAATTTTCACTTAAAGTCAAGGTAAATACACAACGATTTCATAGTATTGATAATCACACGAAAAAGGTTGACGAAGTGAAAAACACATTATATAAGTACTGAAGAGACTACTGAAGGGGGTGCATGATGTTTAGGAGAATTCTTTGTCCAGTCGATTTTTCGGAATTCACAGACGACATTTTGGAATATGCCGTTGATATTGTAGGCAAGTATAACTCGGAGCTCCACCTGATCCATGTAATCCCCAACCTGAACTATTTCACGCCGTACGAGTCCTTTTTTACACCGGAGAACCTTGTTGTAGTCGAGAAGAACATGGAGACTGAGGTAAATAAGGATTTTGATGCGCTAATCGCGAAACTGAATCTTCCCGTGAAGAAGGTGGTAAGAAATGGAACAGCGTTCGTAGAAATAATCGATTACGTAAAGACTGAGTCCATTGATCTGGTCATCCTCGGCACTCACGGGAGGTCTGGCCTGGAGCATGTACTTATCGGGAGTGTTGCCGAAAAAGTGGTGCGGAAATCACCCTGTCCTGTTCTCACGATCCGCCCAAAGGGCCACGGTTTCAAGATGCCGTGAAAAATAGGTCCAAGGTCAAAGGTTCGAAGTTCAAGTTGAGAAAGGGCAAAGAGTATCGGCTGGACGGTGGCGAGTACAGTTCGTGAGGTGAGGTCAGGCGTGCGCCATACACCCTACACCCGCCACACCCTAACCCCCTCCCTTTAGCCTTAGGCCTCTACTCTGCGATCTTCTCGTATAGTTCTCTCACATTCCTGAGCGGAATGATTTCGATTCCCTCGTATCCCTCGATTCCTCTCGGGCAGAAAACCTTCTGAATTCCAAGGCGGGCGCATTCCCTGATCCTCTGGTCCATATAGACTATTTTTCGTATCTCACCGGTAAGGCCCACCTCTCCAAAGAACGCAGCGTTACGACCGATATTTTTATCTTTATAGCTGGACAACATCGAAGCCGCAACACCGAGGTCGGCCGCAGGTTCATTCACCTTCATGCCTCCGGTTATGTTCACATAAACGTCCCGGTCGAACAGTGATTTGCCGATCGCTTTTTCCACAACCGACAAAAGGATATACAGTCTGTTTACATCGTATCCGAGAGACAATCGCCTCGGAATCGAGAAATTCGTCTTTTGGGTAATCGCCTGCACCTCGAGGAGTATAGGCCGTGAACCGCTCATATACGGGAAGAGGGTGCTACCGGGGGCTATATCATTACGCTCGGAAACAAAAAATTCTGACGGATTCTCAACGCTCGCAAGCCCATCTTTTGTCATCTGGAATATTCCGACTTCATCAACGGGTCCAAATCTGTTCTTGATTGCGCGCAGCATTCTGTAGGGGAGCATCTTGTCCCCTTCAAAGTAGAGCACCGTATCAACGGTGTGTTCCAGTATTTTTGGTCCCGCTATCGCACCTTCTTTTGTGACGTGTCCTATGATAATCATTGATGTGTCAATAGCTTTTAGCTCCATGGTCAGACGCGTTGCAACATCCTTGATCTGACTCATGCTGCCGGGCAGCATCGGGAGCTTTGAGTTATACACGGACTGAATAGAATCGATGATGACCAGATTGTAGTGCCCGGTCTGTGCGGCATCGAGGATATCATCAAGCTGATTCGTCACGAGAAATGGAAATCCTTCGAGACCGAGCCGTTTCTTGCGGGATGCCAATTGCTTTAAAGATTCCTCTCCTGAGACGTAGAGTGCTTTCATGCCCACGGCGGCAATTCTCGATGCAATATCGAAACACAGAGTTGTTTTACCAATGCCGGGATCGCCGCCAAGGAGAATAGCTGAACCGACAGTCAATCCGCCGCCGAGCACACGGTCCATTTCGTTGATCCCAAGGACTATCCTCTCCTCTGTCACATCATCATCTGAGGTGAACACAGGTTTCTGTTTTTCGTGCCCGGTCTTTGCACCCGCTGCAGGCGTGAATTCCCGCATTGTGTCCCAGTTCATACAGCGGGGACATCGGCCAAGCCACTTGAACGATTCATGCCCACAATTTTCACACACAAAGACAGTTGTGGTCTTTTTACTCATATCAATTCTCCCAATTAGCTGATGGATACATGATATACGAAACCCGGCTTCAATTCCAAAGAAAAAGTATTTATAATAAATTGCAAGGAGACATCGTTATCATGTTTGAAGCAATCATCTTTGATCTTGACGGAACCCTGTTGGATACTCTCGAGGATATAGGCTCTGCGGCGAATGCCGCGCTCATCGGGAACGGTTTTCCCGGACATCGACTAGCAGAATATCGGAAGTTCGTAGGAGAGGGCGCTCGCCGTTTAATTCAGAGGGCGCTACCGGCTGAAAGTGCGGATGTCGCAACTATTGACGTCTGCCTCAGAGATTACCTGCGAGGATATGGACAGGTGTGGAACCGGACAACACGATTGTACGCTGGAATAGATGATATGTTGAATCAACTCACGGAGAGGAAAATCAAGCTGTCTATCCTGTCCAATAAAACCCAGGAGTTCACACAGAAGTGTGCCAGGCATTTTCTATCACGTTGGAAATTCGAGGCGATTATTGGCGAAGGTCCGGAGACTCCTGCGAAACCGAATCCGGAAGGTGCTCTTAGAATTACCGAACTTCTTCGCACCAAAAGGAATAGAATCCTGTACGCCGGTGATTCGGGTGTTGATATGAGAACGGCAAAAGCAGCGGGTTTGTTCGCCATTGGCGTAGCCTGGGGGTTTCGGCCTAGGGATGAATTGTTAGGAGAGGGAGCGGATACTCTTGCAGAGCAGCCTGCCGACATTGTGAATTTGATTGGTCAATAAAAAGATATCAGCTGCTTTCCGGGATGGTTGGTCCTTACGTTCGTTGTATGCGGTACCCGCAAGAATATTTCGCGTTATTTCTTTTGACCTTGCTTTCGGATAGAATAATATCTCAATGCGTCCGAAAGTCCTCGAAACATTAATCTGCCTGATTCTCATCCTTTTCCCCCTATTTCTTTCAGCGCAGGAAGCTCAGTTTGCGGTCATCAGTGATACGCATGTTGGGGCGAAAGACTCCGCTTATCTTGCTTTGCTTCGCTCAATAAAAGAAGATGGGATGGGAACGATCATCCATACGGGCGATGCGATAAACAGCCCGGGTAACATATACGAATGGAAACGATTTGTGGCTGCTCAGGGGCCTCAACAGACGATACATCTTGCCCCGGGAAATCACGACATTACCGATAAAGAATCGCTCGAGACTTACCGGAAATTCTTTCCAAATCTTTACAGTTCTTTTTCTGAGGGAGATACCCTTTTTATTCTCTTGAACAGCAGACTTCCCGGTGAGGAGAGCACAATACAAGGAAAACAGCTGTTATGGCTGGAAGGGGAACTGAAAAGATCATTTCGGTACAAGTTCGTGTTTCTGCACGAGCCGCTTTTTCCCGTTATTCATAAAGGCCTTGCACTTCACGAGGAGTCCAGGGATTTGCTCCATGAGCTGTTTGTGGAGCTTGGCGTGTCCCTCGTAGTTTCGGGTCATGATCATATATACCGCCGCTATATCAAGGACGGTATAACCTACATCATTATGCCTCCCGCAAGGGGCGGTACAACTCAACTCATCAATGAGATGGAACCCGGCTATCTCGCGGTATACAGAAGAAACGGGAGTTACTCATTTTTTCTGAAGAGCGTACAGGGGAAAATCCGCGACGAGTTTCTCGTGGCAAGATGACGACATTTGCGCTCGCTCGATAT
>CAYYLU010000030.1:0-24686 GCA_964472475.1 uncultured Syntrophus sp.
ATCTGCGGCACCGAGATCACGAAGTACATCATACGCGAGAGAATAACTCATGCCGGAAGCAACAATGCCAAGAGAAGAAGGTTCAAGGTGAAAGGCTAAAGGTTCATGGTTCGAAGAAGACAGGGATCGACTGGAGTTTGCGCCTCCAGGCGCGGCAAGCGAATCTTTCCCTTTTACCTTTGACCTTGTACCTTTGACCTCTAGCGCCCCGGTCATGGACGGGCGTGTACCTGGAGTATAAAGCGGGACTGCTTGTCTGGCGTGACTCACGCGATGGGTAGATCGTATGACCACGGGCGTATGGTATTCCAGCGAATAGTTGAGAGCGTAGAAAGCTACGTCTGCAGCCTCTTTAGGAGAAGCGGGATCAAATACGGGAATGCCATAGAGGGAAGCAATAAGGCGCGTATCCTGCTCTGTCTGCGAGGACTGAGGCCCGGGATCATCACACGAGACAATAACGAGGGCCCCGCTGATTGGTCTTTCGAGCCCGTGCAGCACAGACGCAAATGCCACATTCAAACCGACCTGCTTCATGAAACATGCCGTCTTCTTACCTATTGATGCCGCCCCATACGCCACTTCAAACGCGCACTTCTCGTTCGTCGACCATTCTGTGTGAATTTCTCTTTTTTCTAATCTCTTAAACTCCACAATTGCCGGCAGGATTTCCGAACTGGGCGTCCCCGGATAGGCGGATGCCAGCTCTATTCCTGCTTCGAACAGACCTCTCGCTATTGCCTGGTTACCGATCATGACCTGCGAAAGGACATCAAGCGGGTGCCGGGTGTCGCCCCCGTCAAGCGAGGACAGGTGTGTGGGGTGTGGGGTGTGGGAATCGATGCCCGGCTCTCCGGCACTTCGCAGACCTGCGTCGAATATCTCCAGATTCTTTTTGAGGAATTTCTCAGGCACCTTTCTCGCGATTGTGTCGGCAATATTCCGGGTCGTATATGGACCAATTGAGAACGATGAAAGAAAACCCAGAAGGGCTATGTTCGATGCCTGCACCATGTTGTGGCCGGTCGCACAGCCGTCAGCATCAACCAGAAAATACCGGATATGTCTCCGATTCAGCAGTTCGGATATGGACGGTGACAACCCGGTTGACGTTGTGTTTATTATCGCGGTTCCGCCACGTTTTAAAAGGTAGAGAGTCCTATAAAACTCACTTTCCTCAAACGCAAGCAGCAGGTCCGCCTTTTCCCTTCCGATCAGCGGGCTCGCAAAATCACCTATTTTAACAAGGGATACGACCGATCCTCCACGCTGACTCATACCGTATTCGTCTGACGCGATAGCGCTGTAGCCCGCCCCGATGGCTGTTTCCATTAGTATCGTAGAAGCGAGAAGTACTCCTCTTCCACCAATGCCGGCACAAACAATCTGGAGTCTCTCAAATGTTCCCATGCTGGTTACCCTATCCCTTTGCAAAAAAGAACCGTCAACTCCCTGGTGCCGCTGAACCGTTCCACCTCTTTCATCGAGCCAATGGTATGACAGTTGTTGAAACCAAAACCACGAAGTATGTTTCTGATTTCGCCTTCCTTGTTGTTTGACATAATCAGGAGCGTGTAATGCGAATCATTGTAGATTGAATTCACAAATGCAGGCATGCCGGAATGAAGAAAGAAATCCTCGTACGTAATGGCGAGGATGTTCCTGTCCGGCTCGCTCTTGACAATACCGTGCGCCATATTTATGGATGAAGCCGGCCCGAGCTTATCACGGACAACGTCAAAGCCGCAGATGCTCTCATCCGGCTTTGGACCTCTGTGTATCATCCCGGCAGGTCCCTTACTGATCTTCTTTCGGTCGTCAATCTGCAGTTCGATAGCCGGGTATGTCTCCGATATGAAGACCAGGTCCATTTTCTCGACAAATCCCGAAACCAGCTTTTGCGGCAGAGGAAAGACAGTCGCAAGTTTCAGAAAACTGACGTCTTCATCGAAAAACTGACTGATGTCAGACCTATCGCTGATGACACCTGTGCTGTCTTTTATCGTTACTATGTTGCCTTCATATTCTTCATGCTCTGCCCGGATCCGTTCAACTTTGTCATTCAACTCTTTGTGGAGCTCAAATCTGAACTTTGGCGTAGCTGCCCACCGGCCCGGAGTCTTTACGAAATCCGCCACTCGCCTGGTCGTTGAGTCATAAGAAACGGGTGTAGGGGTGTAAGGGTGCAAGGGTGTAAGGGGTGTAGTTGGGTCGTTGGGTCGAGTATGTGGCCCAAGGTTAAAGGTTAAAGGTTCAAGGCTTGTCTCAACACCTTGTGCCTTGTACCTTGTACCTTGTACCTTTTCATCCAGGGGTTTTGCCTGGATGATTACCGGGATCTGATACTTTTCTGATATATGGTACGCGTACCGGACGGCGCGTGAAAATTCTTCAGCGGTTTCTGTCACAAGCAAGGGCATCTTTGAGAATAGCCCTATCGGTGTTATTTCTGTATCATTCTCCTGGACAGCGACAATCACAAATCCGCCTGCGACTCCGGTGTAGGCTGAACTCATGAGGGGATCAAGCGCCTCGTAAAGACCTTCGGATGACGTAAGACATGCCGCTTTTTTTGACGCCCAGCTGCATGTGAGCGCGAGCTCAAAAGCATTTTTTTCGTTGATCGACGATTCGCAGTGAAAGGAGGGGTTGGCCCCCGCTATCTGTCTGGCCGTCTTCTCTACTATTTTGTTCGTAACATACAGGAACTGGACACCGTTCTCCACCAGGATTTCGCATATTCGATCGTGCATGTTCGCCAGACGCTCCTCTTACACAAGTTGTCTCAGTATATCGATGCCCTTCAGAAGGTTTTCCTTTCCGGCAGCAAACGAAATACGCACGTGCGATTTCCTTGCCGAAAAAACACTGCCCGGAACAATGAACAGGTTCTTACCGAGCGCCCGCTCAACGAATGCATCCCCATCTCCTCCCGGCACTTCCGGATAGATAAAGTATGCCCCACCCGGTCTGACCACGTGATACTTGTCCTTGAGAGCATCGTAAATCAGATCCCGTTTCTGCTTGTATTGATCGATCAGATCACTTGTATCATAATCAAGTGCTTTCAGTGCTGCTTTTTGCGCAAAGGAATTGACACTGCTGAACACATACTGCTGCATAGTAACCATACATTGAATAATCTCAGCCGGACCGGCAACAAAACCGAGTCTCCAGCCTGTCATTCCCCACGTCTTGGAAAATCCGCCGAAGGTCAGCGTCTTTTCGTACAACGAACCAAGGTATGCGCCGTGATCACCATCAAAAACAAACTTGTCATATATGTCATCGGAGAAAACCATGATGTCCTTCTCACGCGCCACGCGCGTGACCATCTCCAGCTCCTCGTTTGAATAGACAACTCCCGTTGGATTGTTCGGACTGTTAATCAGAATAGCCTTAGTCTTGTCCGTAATTGCCTTTCGCAACTCTTCCTCGCGCAGCTTGAAATCAGGATAGGTATTGAAGAAGACCGGTTTTCCACCGAGGAGCGATACCTGGTATTCATATAAGACAAAGTACGGGTCAGGGATGAGGATCTCATCACCCGGGTTTATGGTAACCATAAGCGCCAGGAGAAGCCCTCCCGTGACACCTGCCGTTATAATCACATCCTCGCAGATGATTTCTTTCTGATGCAGATACTGAAGCAGCTTCTCCCGCAGTTCCGGGATACCTCCGGACGGCGTGTACTTATTGAAGCCCGCACGTATCCACTGGATCCCCTCTTCCTTTATCAGTTCGGGAATGTCAAAATCAGGTTCACCGATACTGAGATTGATCGGGTCCTTGATCTTGTTTGCCAGATCAAAAATCTTCCGGACACCGGAAGGCCTGATACTCTTCACCCTTTCTGAAAGCACGGCTACTCCTTTTTTCCGACTGTTTTTATTGACTCAGTTATATACTGAAGTTTCGTCTTCCGCATACCGCCAAATGCCTTTTTCAATTGCTCGTCATTAAACTTTTCCTTCAACAGGGCTTCAATATCTATCCTCTCGCGCCAGCAGCCGATTACAATTCTGCACGGCAGCCCGTTATTGGCAGAGAGGCAGTATTCTATCTCCGTCATCATTCCCAGTTGTGAACAATAGATATCCATGTTAACACCAGTTGTTAGTTCGGAGTTATTAGTTCTTAGTAAACACCCAGAGCTCTACAATACCGGAATCATAACCGGGATTGTCTTATGCTCCGAACTCCGAACTCATCTACTCCGAACTGTTTTACGTCAGTTTCGGATATTTCTCCAAGTCCTTCAACAGTGTCTGTATGTCTTCGTTCGGCAGGGAATAATCCTGGAGCTTGCCGGACATGAAGGCGTCGTAGGATGGAAGATCAATAATCCCGTGGCCGCTGAAGTTAAAGAGGATCACCTTCTCCTTCCCTTCTTCCTTTGCCTTCTTTGCTTCATCAATCGCCGCTGCAATGGCGTGGTTCGTTTCCGGGGCTGGTATCAGACCCTCCGTCCTCGCGAATGTGAGTCCGGCAGCGAACGTTTCGATCTGGTTAAATGCTTTGGCTTCGATCAGTTTATCCTGGTGGAGCTTACTGACAAGAGGCGCCATTCCGTGATAGCGAAGTCCTCCGGCGTGGATAGGGGCCGGCACAAAATTGTGGCCTATTGTGAACATCGGAAGCAGCGGAGTCATCATCGCCGTGTCGCCGAAATCGTACGCATACTCGCCACGTGTCAGAGATGGGCATGAGGTCGGCTCGGACGCCAGAATCCGGACGTTCTTACCGTGGATCTTGTCACGTACAAAGGGGAAGGAAATACCTGCAAAATTGCTTCCTCCGCCTGCGCAGCCTATTACAACATCCGGATATTCTCCTGCGAGTGCCATCTGTTTCTCTGCTTCAAGCCCGATGATCGTCTGATGCATCATCACGTGGTTAAGAACGCTGCCAAGTGAGTACTTGGTATCCTTCGATGTGACGGCATCCTCGATTGCCTCGCTGATTGCCATTCCGAGACTTCCCGGGTGGTCGGGGTTGCTTTGGAGGAACTGCCTTCCCGCATTTGTGTCATTACTTGGACTGGGTATGCACTTCGCACCCCAGGTTTCCATCATGATCCGGCGATACGGTTTCTGGTTGAAGCTTACGCGGACCATGTACACCTTCAGTTCAAGCCCAAACTGATTACATGCATATGCCAGTGCACTTCCCCACTGCCCGGCACCTGTCTCGGTGGTCAGGCGTTTTATTCCTGCGGCCTTATTGTAGAATGCCTGAGCAAGCGCCGTGTTCGGTTTGTGACTTCCCGCCGGACTTACACCCTCGTTCTTGTAGTAAATTTTCGCAGGAGTTCCCAGGAATTTTTCCAACGCGGTTGCCCTGCAGAGCGGACTCGGTCTCCACAAGAACAGTCGTTCAAGGACTTCGTCCGGAATAGTAATCCAGCGTTCCGTGCTTACTTCCTGTTCTATGAGATTCATCGGAAAAATGGCGGAAAGCATGTCCGGTGAGATAGGTTCTCCGGTCTCAGGATTAAGAGGCGGCGGCAAAGGAGATGGCAAATCCGCCTGAATATTGTACCACGCCTTCGGCATGTCTTTCTCAGATAAGAAGATTTTCTTTTCCATATTATATCCTCCTTGGAATATTGGCCGGGCCCACAAATCCCCGGTTTTTAAATAAAAAAAGCCATGGACGGTGTGAAAACCGTCCATGGCCAGTCATTTACGGTATCACACCTATAATGTCTTGCGCCACCACCAGTTTTTCTGAATATTTCTAGCTGTCATTGGGCTTATGTACCACATAAACATCCGCACTGTCAACATCAATTCGCTGATTCCAATTAATACATCGTAATTTACAGCCGGATTGTGTATAATTATGGCGAATTTCAGGATTTGTCTGTGAAAATATTACGGGAGGGAACGAATGAAGTTTTTCATCGATACTGCGAATATACTTGAGATCTCGAAGGGGCTTGAGATGGGGCTCGTTGATGGCGTCACAACTAACCCATCGCTGTTGTCCAAAGAAAAGAAGGATCCCCAGAAGGTCATAGAAGAGATACTTCAGACGGTCAGCGGTCCCGTGAGTCTCGAAGTTATCGCGACAGACGCCGAGGGTATGTGCACAGAGGGTCGCAAACTTGCCGCACTCGGTTCAAACGCCGTCATCAAGATTCCCATGACTGAAGAAGGTGTGAAAGCGGTCAAGAAGTTGACGGACGAAGGTATTAAGACCAATGTCACTCTGATCTTCCAGCCGATACAGGCTCTCATCGCCGCCAAGGCAGGGGCAACATACGTCAGCCCTTTCATAGGAAGGCTCGACGATATGGCACAGAAAGGTATGACCATCGTTGAAGACATCAGCAGAGTCTTCTTTAACTACGGATTTGACACGGAAATTATCGTGGCAAGTATCAGGAACCCTACGCACGTTCTTGATGCCGCACTCATAGGGGCCGACATAGCAACAATCCCGTTCAACGTATTGAAGCAGCTGATGAACCATCCGCTGACAGACATAGGTCTGCAGAGATTCTTGAAAGACTGGGAAAGTCTGCAGAAAACAAAATAAGGTATTTCAAGAGATAGCGGACACTTTCGACGCGAATCCCGTTTACCGGACAAAGAGGCATTGTCTTTCGGACAGGTACAAGAATCATGGAATACGTGCACCACAACGTTGTCATTCCTGTGGGAGATGAGGGACAGACATCAGGCATTCTGTCGAGTCCCCTCAGGGATCAAAAAAGCACGGCCGTAATCGTGGCCCATGGGGCCGGCAACGACATGAACACGCCCCTCCTCCAGGCATTCTCCGGACACCTTGCGGAGTCCGGCTATCACGTCCTCCGGTTCAACTTTCTCTACACAGAACGTGGAAAAAAAGCACCTGACAGGAAACCTGCGCTGGTAAAAACGTGGGCCGCGGCATTCTCTTACGCCGGACAAGTGCTGGGCGGCAAGACTCAAAAATGGGTTGCAGCTGGGAAATCGATGGGCGGCAGAATTGCATCAGAGATGGCTGCCGAAGGAATTCTTCCGGTTAATCGACTTATTTTTCTTGGTTATCCGCTTCACCCCGCAGGGAAGAGCGAAAACCTCCGGGACGCTCATCTGTATGGAATTCAAGTCCCCATGCTCTTTTTTGCAGGAACACGAGACCAGCTGTGCGATATGCAAAAACTCCAAACCGTGCTGAAGAAGGTGACAACGCCGGCGGAGCTTTACGTCATTGAAGGAGGCGACCACTCTTTTAAGACTCCCAGGTCCCTCCGCAGAACGGAAGAGGACGTCTTCGCCGATATTTCCCGGAAGAGTGTGGAGTGGCTTGGGGATTAAAGATTTTTTCGGTTGTCCATTGAGCTTTTGATGGTTAGCGGATCGATGTAGACAATATCACCACCGACTGGAACACCGGATGCTATCCGGGTAATTGTAACATCCAGAGGCTTCAGGATCTCACCGATGTAGTGGGCCGTTGTATTGCCTTCAATATTCGGGTTTGTCGCGATAATTACTTCTTTTATACCCTCGTTTCTGACACGATTCTCAAGCTCCCGTATTCTTATCTCATCAGGACCGATGCCTTCCAGCGGGTTGATCACGCCATGCAGGATGTGATAGCGAAGGTGCCCGGGATTGGCCGATTCGATTACCATCATGTGGGACGACTCTTCTACAACACATACGACGGACTTGTCCCTGCGTTCATCACGGCAAATAGCGCAGGGATCGGTATCGGTAATATTGAAGCACACACTGCACAGCCGTATTTTCTCTTTTATGTCGGTAAGGCTTCTTGAAAGTTCGGCAATATAACTCTCTTTGCCGTTTAGAAGAAAGAAAGCCAGTCTGGTTGCCGTCTTTCGTCCAATACCGGGAAGCCTGGTCAGGTTCTCAATGAGTCTTTCGATTGGTTCAGGATAGAACACGTTACATTCCGAAGGGGAGCTGCATACCGCCCGTTACTTTTGACATTTCTTCCTGCATCATCTCGCGTGATCTGTCGAGGCCTTCATTCACTGCTGCCAGAACAAGGTCTTCGAGCAATTCCTTGTCTTTTTCGGCAAAGATTTCGTCGGCTATTTTTATAGACACCAGCTCCTGTTTCCCGTTGACAACGGAAGTGACCATTCCGCCGCCTGCCTGTCCCTCAACAGTTTTGCCGGCAAGCTCTTCCTGAATTTTCATGAGTCTTTCCTGCATCTTCTTGGCTTGCTGCATTATCTGTCCAAATCCTTTCGACATATAACCTCCCTCAAACGTTAAATAATGATTCTGCTTCCTTTACATATTCTTCCAGAAGGTCCCGCTTTTTTTCCTGCCCTTCAGCAACCGAGACTGCTATTTCCCGTCCGAAGTATTGTCGAAGCAGCGACTTTATCTCTTCCATATCGTTCTTTACAAAATTTATGTATTTTTTGTCGGGAGAAAATGTAATGCTGTCTCCCTGCATTGTCATCTCTATCGTTTCAAACATGCCGCCTATAAACGGCTTTTTCGCTTTAACGAAACGTATGAATGAATCGAGACCCGGCACTCCATCACCAACCGAAGGGGCGGGATCAGACGGCGCAACACTCTCCGACGGCTTCTCAACAGTCTGCCTATCCGGTGCTGCCTCTTTCTTCGGGAATGCTGCAGGCTTTTCCTTCTGCTGTGCACGGTTTTCGACGGGAGCGCTGGAAATATGTGAACCGCCGTCGGTTTCCAGTTCATCGATAATCTTTTCTACATCGCGGAGTTTCGAAATATTGTACAGATTGATATAGATCGTCTCCAGCGAAATCCTTGGAAATGGTCCCTTGAGAAGGTCTTCCGATTTCAGCATATAGTGAAGCATATTCTGTATTTCGTAATACTCGAGGTCTTTCAGCAGATGCGCTGTCCGCTGGTATTCAGCCTCACTCATAGTCAGGAATGAAGGCAGACCATCACACACCTTGATGATCATCATGTTTCTGAGAAGCGATATCAGACCTTTGTAGACCTGGTTCGCATCATACCCCTCGTCGATGGTATTCTCTATCAGTTCAAGCCCGTTCTTCAGTTTCTGATCGATAATGGACCGGACGATGTCGTGCAATATATCTGCCTCGACGATCCCGATTATACCGACTACATCTTTCAACGATATATGTTTCCCGCAGTACGCGATAATCTGTTCAAGCAGCGATTCGGCATCTCTCAGGCTGCCGTCTGCCTCCACCGCAATATTCTGGAATACTCCCTCGTCAAATTCTATCCCGTCCAGACGACAGATGTTTTCAAGCTGAAGGGTGATTTCTTTTTCCGGGATTCGCCTGAAATCAAACCTCTGGCAACGGGAAAGAATCGTGTACGGGATTTTCTGCAGCTCCGTGGTTGCAAGGATGAAAATGTTATGTCCCGGTGGTTCCTCGAGGGTCTTCAGGAAGGCATTTCGGGCTTCCGTAGTGAGCATGTGGGCCTCGTCAAGAATATACACCTTGTAACGGCCCTGCATTGGAAGGTAGCGGACGTTCTCCCGAAGCTCTTTGATATCATCGATGCCTCTCGTAGAGGCAGCATCTATCTCGATTACATCCACAAAACTGTTGTTGTTAATGGAGACACAGTTTTCACAGACGTTGCAGGGATCTTCAGTCGGCCCATTGACACAGTTTACCGCTTTCGCGAGTATCCTGGCCATAGATGTCTTTCCGACACCCCTCGGTCCTGTGAACAAATATGCGTGCGGTATTTTTCCGGCCCTGATCGAATTCTTGATCGTTGTGACAATGTGCGGCTGACCGATAACATCATCAAATTTCTTCGGCCTGAATCTTCGCGCGATAACGGTATAGCTCATCGAATTCCTCCCGGAATTTGGAATTCGTGGGAAAATGTTTCAAGGTTCCAGATTCCAGATTCCAGGCTCAAGTTAAACGCAAAGGAGAAAGGTTCAGGGTTAAAGGTAAAAGGTTTGACAAAACTATTTGAACAGCTCGGTCTTGAGGGTTTACCTTTCACCTTGTACCTTTTCCCTTTTGCCTGTACTTCGACTGCTCTTTAAGGCCAGGCTACCTGCGGCACACGTTTCAATTACTACCGCTGCTTCCTTCCGGACCTGACGGGGTTCATAATCTAGTCGTTGCGCAGGGCCTGGTTTCCTGTGATCAATTCTGGCGGAGAGAGAGGGATTTGAACCCTCGGAACGCGTTAACGTTCACACGATTTCCAGTCGTGCTCCTTCAGCCGCTCGGACATCTCTCCGGTAGCACTGTATATAACATACTTCCTGGCCGAGGCTCAAGGCAAGTTTGGATTCGCCCCAATACGCTTAACAGTCGTTCAAAGAATACGTACGGCGCTCAATAAATAACCTTTGATTGACATCGTTTCTCTACGATGCTATATAGGAACAAATTCAAAAGTAGAGTATTACATCTTTTGCGAGAAGATTTCTTGTACCGGGAATCATTGTCTACAACTTGTTGGTGTTCTTTGTTATACAAATTCAAAGAAGCGGCAAACACGTTCCAGAAGAGAAGTAATAGTAGACTGCTTACATTTCTCTTTCTGTCACTTATTCTCACTCCATTCGTAATATTTCTTCCTGGCTGTGAAAAAGAAACACCTGATATCGCCCTATTCCTGATCCGAGTTGACGGTAAATTCGGCTATATCGACCAAAGCGGAAAAATTATCATTAAGCCTCAATTTGATTTCTCAGATGATTTCCAAGAAGGTCTTGCCTTGGCAGTAATCAATCACAGGTTCTGCTATATTAACACAAAGGGCAAGAAGGTCATAAAACCTGGATTTGATTTCGCCAAGGATTTTCAAGAAGGCCTTGCGGCCATAAAAATAAACGGAAAATTTGGCTATATTGATAAGAGGGGCGAAATAATTATCAAACCTCAGTTCGACGATACGTCAGGCTTTCAGGAGGGGCTTGCTGTTGTAAGAATCGGAAAAAATGAGGGTTATATTGATAAGAGCGGCAAGATTGTTATACAACCGAGGTTTGATAGCGCAACAGAATTTCGGGAAGGACTCGCTGCAGTCCAAATTAGAAGTAAATGGGTTTTCATCGACAAGAGTGGTGATACTGTTATCGACCTCCAATTTGACCATCCGGAACGTTTTCAAGAAGGCCTTCTGCCGGTCCTGATTGGTAACAAGTGGGGCTATATCAACAAACACTCGCAAGTGATCATCAGCCCTCAGTTTGATTCTGCTCGTGGATTTTCCGAAGGTCTTGCCGCCGTGAAAATCGATCACAAGTGGGGCTATATAGACAGAAATGGACGTATGGTTATTGATCCACAATTTGAAGACACTACCCATTTTCAAGAAAATTTAGCCGCAGCAAGAATTGATCCAAGCATTGTGAATCAAAAGTCGTTCGACCCCGGGTGTGGAAATAGAGAAATTGTGCAGAACCTCGGAACTAATGTCATACCGTCGATTCAGAAACATATCGTTTTTGTGAATGAGGCTATTAACGAACAACAAATCGCCAGCAAAACAGGGCCAATACCTGTAAATGGTAAGGATACTACCACTGTGCCAGACGGCAAAGCAGACTCCAAGCAATACACCACCCGTTCATTTGAAAATGGAATTGCAAACCGTCAGATTCCCAGCATCATACACACTCCACCAACAGGGGCAGGCATGTTTCTAAAGCCGGTCAATCCTCGCAGTAAATGGGGGTATATCGACAGGATTGGAAGAATCGTAATCAAACCTCAATTTGATGATGCCACGTATTTTCGGGCTGGTCTTGCCGCTGTAGGAATTCGTGTTGGGAACAAAGACAAATGGGGTTACACAGACAAGAACGGTAGATATGTCTGGAGTCCAACCGAATAGATCCGTGAATTAGCGTACAAGGGGTATTATGTTCTACCGAAGATGCATCTCACAGAATTCTAAGAAAATCACGTCTGTCAAGGAATCTGCCGAGACATTGTTTGCGACATCAGAAACAGTACTCGCGAGAATGGATGTATTTGCAAAAACTGAAACCATGCCACTGATACTTGTCATGATAACATTCTTTCTAGCATTGTCTTGTATCGCCTGTAGAGACAAAACGGCCGAATACGAGAATATGGCTCTGTTTTCGATCCAAATTGGCGGCAAGTCTGGCTTTATTGACAAAACGGGGAAGATTCGCATCAATCCACGTTTTGAAGACGCTTGGGATTTCAAAGAAGGACTTGCTGCCGTAAGAATATCCGGCAAATGGGGCTTTATCGACAAGAAAGGTAAGACCGTGATTAAGCCTCGCTTTGAGGATATTCAGGAATTTTGTGAAGGCATTGCCGCGGCTAAAATAGACGGCAGGTGGGGCTACATCGACAAGACTGGAAAATTTGTTATCCCACCCCAGTTTTATTACAAATTCGGCCCGTACAACAACTTCTCTGAAGGACTTGTGGCGGTTAAGATTTATGACAAGTGGGGTTACATGGATACCAAAGGGAATGTCGTTATTAAACCCCATTTTGAGCAAACACGTTATTTCCAGGAAGGTCTTGCTCCTGTTCAAATTAATCATTTGTGGGGGTACATCGATAAAACGGGCGCTGTGGTGATCGAGCCCATATTTGTGAGTGCGAGTATTTTTCACGAGGGGCTTGCCGCTGTGAAAATCGATCAAAAGTACGGTTATATTAATGACAAGGGAGAAATTGTTGTTGAACCTCAATTTGAATCAGCTCACGAATTCCATGAAGGTTTTGCTATTGTAAGCGTCCAATACAAACCTATCAGCATTGATAAGACCGGTAATGTAATGATCGGTCCGCGTTTCGGTTGGATTTCTGATTTTAATGAAGGTCTGGCAGTTGCTATGGAACAGGATAGCTTAAAACGGGGATTTATCGACCAGTATGGAAATGTCGTAATAGACCCAAAGTTCGATTGGACGGAGGCTTTTCATGACGGAATTGCTCAAGTCGGAATCGGAAACAAGCTTGGTTACATTGACAAATCAGGCAACTACATTTGGAATCCAACAGAATAAATAGAATTTGGAGAAGTCACGGTAATCCTGTTCCGAGAACAGTATCTGGAGCCGGTATCTCCAACTTGTTTGCGAATGCATCTTAGTGGAGCTCGCTGAGGGGAGACGGGATCTCTTCTCTTATGTTTATCGTTTTTCACTTGCACGATAATCGCTCAAGACAAATTAAGTAGTGATTTACAGATTTCATTGAATTATGAGTCAATGTTTCCCCGGGCTGTATACAGGTAAGAGAGGCAGGAAATGTCAGCACCTCACTTGCAAGTTAGGTAGGATCTTCTACCTATGTTTTCCATCTGTGATTACGGTTCAATGAAAATGGTGAATTTAACATGAGTACTATGCTGTTTCGGTAAATCAAACACTAAGTTTTTGAGGGAAAAGTAACGGTAAAAGTTGTACCGCCTGATGCGACACAATCATCGACCGTCTTGCAGTATTCGCAGGCGGTAATCGCACCGGGACAGAGATCATTGTCCGTGGGAATGTGCGTGCACCTCTTGCTCGTGAATGATACCTTGAAACCGTAGCGTTCAGCGTAGTGTTTGATGCGGAGCAGTTCAAGGCCTTTACCTCCGGCTCCAAACTCGTATGGTTTCTTGGTCGAATACAAGTCCGTCTCCACCGTATGAAACAGGCCATCCATTAATGAAGCCTGGTTCTCTTCCGTGATGCCTATTCCGGTATCACAAACCTGCAGAATTCCGGTGTTCTCCTTTTCATCCGACACTATTTCGATGACACCGCCGTCAGGCGTATTCTCTATGGCATTTTTGACAAGGCTCTCAACGACCTCTTTCAGGATGTACGGATCGATGGATACAAGTACTCCGAAAGCCCCTCTCACCTTAAATGTAAGCTTACGATGTTCCACCGCCTGCTTTATCTTTTCTACCATCGGAACTGTGAATTGATAAAGATCGATCGGCTGCGACAGCAGCGGATTACCGCCAATGTAGTTACTTGTCCACTGTTTGAGCGCTTCCCAGTGAAGACGTATTTCGTCAGGCATTTCTCCAAGATCTTCTACCCTCTCCAGGAGATGCTCAATATCGTTGATGACCATTCCGGCCTCAAGCTCGTGTGATGTCCTGAATATTTCGTCAGTCTCCTGGGATATTTCTACCAGGCGCTGTATGTTTCGCTCAAGGGTGCGGACGAGTTCCACCTGCCCGGTGGCAGATTCGTTCTCAAATTTTCGCTTTATTATGCCGGTCACCCCCTGGATAACAGCAAGAGGTGTTTTCAGTTCATGCGAGATATGGTCAACTGCCTTGGACTTTGCCTTGTTGAGCCGTTCGAGCTCTTTGTGCGACTTCATAAGCGATTCTTCCGCCCGCTTTCGTTCTGAAATATCTCTGATATAAATCAAGTCAATGAGCTTACCGCGGATTGTGATAGTCGCTGAGGATACTTCAACAAAAAACGTGTCTTGATTCTTCTTAACGGCCTTGAACTCATAGCGTACCGGCACATGGTCGCCTCTCTGCCTCCTGTGGATCATGTTGACTACCATTTCAACATCATCCGGATGGATAGTAGACCTGACAGACTTTCCGACAATTTCTTCAGCATTTTCGAATCCGAACATCTGCACGTACTGCCTGTTCGCGTACCGGCATACATCGTCCTGAAGCATCAGAATACCGTCATTGGAGCTCTCGATTGCCACCCTGTATCGTTCTTCGCTTTCCCGAAGCTCCTCTTCAGCCCGCTTACGTCCGGTAATATCCAGCATGGTGCCTTCGTACGAGACCGGTTTTCCCTTTTCATCGCGAAATACCATCACATTGACCGCAACCCAGTGTATATTGCCGTCCCGCGTTTTCATTTGAGCCTCAAAATCCTGGATGGAATCCGACGTACGAAGGAGCTCATTAAGACGTCTGTGGTCGGCCGGATTCAAAAACAGTTCCCTGGCAAAAAGGTGACCTCTCGCTTCTTCCACCGAATCATACCCGTGTATGCGGGCAAATGAGGGATTTGCGTGCGTGAAAAGACCTTCACGATCCGTCTGGAATATACCTTCAATGGCGTTGCCAACGATGTTTCTGAATTTAGTTTCACTTTCCAGGAGTGCTTCTTCTGACTTCTTACGTTGACTGATGTCGAGCATCGTGCCTTCAAATGAGACTGCTTTTCGGCTTTGATCACGCGTTACCCTGACATTCACGGTTACCCAGTGTATATTTCCCTCCCGTGTCTTCATACGGGCCTCAAAATGCTGTACTAAGTCTGTAGCACGCAACAGAGCGATCAATGAATGCTGGTCGGCAAGATCTACGAAAAGCTCACGAACATTCATGTGATGGATAACCTCATCAGGAGAACCGTAACCATGTGTGCGCGCAAAAGCAGGGTTCGCCTGTGTAATGAGCCCTTCACGATCTGTCTGGAAAATACCTTCTATTGCGTTATCAATGATGTTCTTGAGTCCGGCCTCACTTTTTCTGAGGACGGCTACAAGTTCCTCCAGTTCAGTCGTTTGAGCACTTCCACAGTTTGCATTGGATTGCGACATTGTTACCCATTCTATACATCTTCCCGTAGAATTGGCAACCATTTTTGCTACACACGGTGAAGACAGAGAACTTGAAGCAAAGACCCCGGTCATCCGCTCAGGTTCAGCGCCATTCATTACCTGCTTTCCCCCACCGGTATATGCTACACTTAGTCATGTCTTATCTGCCGCTTACACGAAAGGAGATGCTCGAAAAAGAATGGGATACCCCGGATATTATTCTCGTCACAGGTGATGCATATGTAGACCACCCTTCATACGGCACAGCCCTGATCGGCCGCGTTCTTGAACACGAGGGTTATCGAGTCGGGATTATTGCGCAACCCGACTGGAGAAGCACAGCCGATTTTGTGAAGCTGGGTCGTCCAAAACTGTTTTTTGGCATTACGGCAGGCAATATGGATTCCATGGTATCTAACTACACTGCCAACAAAAAGGTGCGCAGGCAGGATGATTACTCCCCCGGAGGAAAAACAGGGCTCCGCCCCGATAGAGCCACCATCGTGTATGCCAACCGTGTACGCGAGGCATTTGGAGATGTGGCCATCGTCGCCGGCGGCATCGAAGCAAGCCTGCGAAGGCTCGCCCACTATGATTGGTGGGATGACACAGTCCGCAGGTCAATCCTGCTCGATGCACGAGCCGATATTCTGGTATACGGTATGGGCGAACAACAGATCCTTGAAATAGCCCGACGACTGCACAAAGGGTGCAACCTGGAAGGAATAAGGGGAACCACCATTGTGCGAAGCACGGTTCCGGACGCAGGTTGCAGGGCTCAGGACGAGAGTAACCAATCTTCTAACCTTGAACCTCGAACCGTGAACCTTGAACCTGTTTTCCTTCCCTCGTACGAAGAAGTAAAAGATGACAAAAAGAAATTCAATGAGGCTTTGAGGATCATCCACGAAAATCAGGATCCTTTTTATGGAAAGACACTGGCCCAGAAGCACGGCAACAGATATGTGATTCAATATCCACCCGCCCTGCCCCTTGCAGAAAAGGAACTCGATGCACTATACAGACTCCCGTTCACAAAAACACCGCATCCATCATACGCCTCCGCAGGAGGTATACCGGGCTTTGAAACGGTCAAGTTTTCACTGATTTCTCATAGAGGCTGTCCCGGACAGTGTAGCTTCTGTGCTCTCTCGATGCACCAGGGCAGAATCGTGCAATCACGTTCCGGGAAATCATTGATTGAGGAGGCACGGGCTCTTACAGAAAGAGGGGACTTCAAGGGTACCATTTCGGATATAGGAGGTCCAACCGCTAATCTGTATCGGGCCACCTGCGCGAACTGGGTCAGGGAGGGTGCATGCCCTAACCGTTCATGCATGACACCACGCAAGTGCAAAAACCTCCAATCCGGATATCGCGAAAGCCTTGCCGTGTATAGATCGATTCTGAAGCTTCCACGAGTGAAGCATCTGTTCATCGAGAGTGGAATACGGTTTGATCTTCTGAACGAAGCCGGGGCAAATGAATACGTTGAGCAGCTTTGTACACATCACATAAGCGGTCAGATGAAGATCGCGCCGGAGCATGCGGTCGATCGCGTCCTGAAACTCATGAACAAACCTGCGATTGCCTCTTATGAAGATTTCTCGAGACGTTTCAGACAGGCGAACATGAAGGCTTCGAAGAAACAGTTTCTGGTGCACTATTTTATCAGCGCACATCCCGGTTCAACATTAGAAGACGCGCTTGCGCTGTCCCTGTATCTGATATCAAAGCATATATATCCTGAGCAGATTCAGGATTTCATGCCCCTTCCGATGACTCTGTCGGGAGCGATGTTTTATACCGGCGAACACCCGCTGACGGGGGAAAAGCTTTCTGTAGCGAAAACCACGCGAGAGCGTAATATGCAACGTGCTCTGGTTCAATACCGGTTCCCCAAAAACAAACCGATCGTGCGTGAGGCACTGAAGCTGCTTAACAGGGAAGATGTCGCGGCACGACTTGAATGCAGGCTTTGAAGCAATAGAGTTGCTTAACCTGCGTACTACCGCTTATGATATTTATCAAGAAGTTAGATGAAACGTGACATCCGTGTTATAATAGAGCAACACACAAATGAAGGGGTTATGCATTCAATCACTCACACGTATGTAAGGTCCATTTTCGCTATATTGGCCGCTGTCGTCGTCTGCACACTTCTTCCGTTCACGGCAGGCTACGCACAATCAAAGAAAGAGATTTTTGAGAAGGGGAAAGAGTTAAAGGGCATCTCTTTCGAAGAAGTGTGGAAGACAGTCCGCGAAGAAGGAATAGAGTGGGCAGGAGACAAGCTGTATATATCAAGAATATCATCAGGGACTTTCAGAGGATTCGACAGACACAATGGTTTATCTCCCGTTTGGGAGATACAAATGGTCAGATGCGATGAGGCCGTTGAACGCAGGGAGAACGGGAAAACTACTCTCTTCTGCAGGGGCAAATTAAGGGTTCTCAGAATGGTCGAAAGCAGTATCACAGGGTTCGAACCCGGGCTTGATATTAAGAAGGAAACCAATTACCGTGGTCCTGCAGTGCAATTTGAGAAAATCAGGATCACAGCGCAAAATGCCGAGCTGGAAGCAAATCAGTTCATGCGTTATCGTTCATCAATGTACGACAATTATACCTATGATCTCAAGACAGATCATTTCTCCGATAGACCGATCTGGACCATCAAGAAAGCGTGCGGATTACGCGGAGTGTATGAAGGCAGGTGCAGGCCCAAAGACCACTGGATCGTGAAGATAGACGGTGAGTCGGGAAATGTTTTAAACTAAGAGTGAGAAAAAGCATCTGGTTGGCCCAAGGGCCCCCGGGCATGAGAATACGATCTTAAAGAAGTGTATGACGACAGACATCGAAACAACGCTGGAAGAAAACAAAACAGAGTTGAAAGAACTTGTGACCGCGCTTGAACAGACGGAAGCACGGTACAAAAATATTTTTCACAACGCCATGGAAGGCATATTCCAGACGGACCGGGAGGGCCGCATCACACAGGCCAATCCGTCCTTCGCGCGTATTCATGGATACGATTCGCCCGATGAAATCGTGAACTCTCTTGTCACCCGGGAGCTTTTTGTTGATCCTGAAGATCACACACGATTGTTAGCGGTCCTGCAGAAATCCGGCTCCATCCAGAATTTTGAGGCGCAGCTGCGCTTGAGAAATGGAAAAACACATTGGATTTCCATGAATGTCATGGCCTTCCGTGACCCGACAGGAAAAACAGCCTCGTTCGAAGGCACAATGCTCGATATCACCGAGAGAAAACGTACTGCGGAAGCGCTTTCCGAGAGCGAGGAACGATACAGGGTTGCAATTGAAAACTCAAATGACGGCATCACGATGCTGCAGGGAGACGTTTGCAGATACGCCAACAAGCAATTTCTTCGGATGTTTGAATACGATTCGCTGGATGAGGTAATCGGTAAATCCATTAGACCTACGATTCATTCCGATGATGTCGAAATGGTGACGGATATTATGGCCAGGCGGCAGCGGGGCGAACCCGTTCCCTCGCGATATGAATTCAAAGGTATAACGAAGAAAGGGAACATCCTGTACGTTGGAGTCTCGGCGGCTAACATCACCTATCGAAGCACGTCGGTATACCTCATTTATCTGAGAGATATTACCGAGAGAAAACGCGCTGAAGAGGCACTCCTGAAATCGCACCAGGAACTGGAACGGCTGAGCAAGGCAAAAACAAAGGCGGTTAATCATGTCTCCCACGAACTGAAGACTCCCCTGGCCGTAATTCAGGGCAACCTGAGGATTCTCAGGCGAAAACTCGAAAGCACAATGAGCGGTTCTCTGGAAAATATTATGGCGTCACTTGAGCGAAACGTGGAGCGTCTCCTGGAAATATCAAAGGAAACAGACGAAATATTCCGCGTGTCGCAGGAAGTGGAGGCCGGAATGGCCTTGAACGATCTCGACCGTCTTCTCGAAAGGCTGGAGGATTTGTCCGAGATTCCGGAGCCGGTACGAAAACACTGGGAAGCACTCAAAGAGTGGACAAGCAAGTACATCGGGGGCAGTCCGTGGCTCTTCCAGTCCGTAGACCTGTATTCAACACTCGTGTCAATGGTAGAAAAAATCAAACAAAACGTGGCGCATAGAAACCTGGAATTCAGAGTGGAGGGCCAGAACGATCTTTTCATATTCATCGACCCTTTTGTGTTGAGAGAAGTAGCGGAAGGCCTCATAAAGAACGCTATCGAAAACACCCCGAACGGAGGAGTTATTACGGTAAGCGCCGAACAGAATGACACGTCCACAATTCTTCGGGTTGAGGATAAAGGTATCGGAATCACGAAAGAAAACCAGGCTTCACTCCTTGACGGACTTTTTCATACGAAAGAAACCGAACTCTATTCAACCAAGAAACCATACGAATTCGGCGCAGGCGGAAAGGGACTGGACCTTTTACGCATTAAATATTACGCCAAACGATACGGGTTCGATATCTCACTTCAAAGTGCCCGATGCGTGTACATTCCCACCGACAGAGATCTCTGCCCGGGAGATATCTCTCTGTGCACGAACTGCCGTTCATCGGCAGATTGTGTAGCCTCGGGCGGTACAACATTCACAGTGACTTTCCCTCTCGTCTCCAACTCTGAACTCTCATGAAAATCGGTTCAGGCAAGGGCGTCGGAAATGCCATCGTTTCCCTGCTTATTGAAGACATAGCGTTTCCGAATGACTACGGCGTCGGTAAGATCGACGGGTATACCGTTTTTGTACCGGGCGGTATACCGGGTGACCGGATAAAAGTAGAACTGACGCATCCGGGCAGCAAATTTGGCTATGGCCGGATTGTATCGTTCGAAGAACAGTCCACACGCAGAGAGGTCCCCTTCTGTCGGCATTTCGGCGCCTGCGGGGGTTGTACTTTGCAAAACCTCGGTTACAGCGATCAACTCGCGCTGAAAGAAAATTACCTGCGTCAGACGCTGCGGCGCGTGGGAGGAATTGACCCGCGAGAGATCGACATCCTGCCGGTCACGCCATCCCCCGAAACGATGTACTACCGCGGTAAAATTGAACTGGCATTCGGCCCCGGGGAAAAGGAGATCACAATGGGGTTCAGACGACGATTACTTCCCCAAGAGAAATATACCGGTGCAATTGTGCCTATTACGGAATGTCCGGTGTTTTCAGGATGTGTACAGGATGCCATAGCTGTCTTGAGGGATTTTGCCGCGGCATATCATCTGACGCCATACAACCCGGTTACAGGGACCGGTTTCCTTAAGCATTTTATCATGAGAGAATCGAAGACAACGGGTGAATTGATGTGCATTCTTGAAACCGCGCCGGGCACTTCATCTGATCTGGAAGATTTCCTGCGCAGTCTCGTTGACCGCCTGCCCGAAATATCAAGTCTGTACAGGACTGAAAACAGGTCTCAGCATGATACCATTCATTTTGAAAAGACTGCCCACCATAGCGGCAGGAAATTCATTGAAGAGCGCTTCACCACTGCCACGTTTCGTATATATCCTCAGTCGTTTTTTCAGCCGAATCCGGGTGCTGCGATGAAGATGTATGATTTCATTCCTGAGTTTGAGGAACTTCGCAAGGAGGATTCGCTGTACGGGCTCTATTGCGGCACGGGCACGATAGAACTAGTGCTTTCGCGTTGCGTGCAACACGTAACAGGTGTCGATTCTCTTTCTGAAAACATCAGCAACGCAATTGAAAACTGCCGCATCAACAGAATTGATAATTGCTCGTTCAGGGTATCAAAAACAGAAAACGTCCGGGCAAAGAGCGGAGAGCGGAGCCCTTCGGTCGTTCTCATTGACCCGCCGAGAACGGGTCTCAGTAAACAGGCGCTGGACAGTCTGGTGGGCCTCAGGCCTGAGCGGATTATATACGTGTCGTGCAATCCGGCAACGCTGGCGAGAGATCTGGCTTTGCTGCGGGGTCAAAGATATGTCATACGTAAAGCAGCCCCTTTCGACTTTTTTCCGCACACTTCCCATCTGGAGACCCTTGTTTCTCTTCACCGGTGCTGAATTGAGACTTTGGTTGTGAACAATTTCTTTTACTTTTGGCTATTTACAGGTTTGTTAACCCTTTCCTTTTGAGTGCTATTTTGTTAGAATATTATCAATGACATCGTCACATACCCTTTAGAATCTGCACGCATCTCAGGAGGCAAATAGATGAAACCCGGCGATATTAAGAGGATGTTCAATCCAAAAACGATTGCTCTGATCGGCGCCACCGAAAAAGAGGGAGCAATTGGCGCAACAGTCATGAAGAACCTGCTCATGGCAAAAGATAGAACTGTATTTCCAATCAACCCGAACCGCAAGACTATCATGGGACTGGAAAGTTTCAAAAGCGTCTCGAGTTTATCGGAGGAGATAGACCTCGCAATCATAGCA
Organism: uncultured Syntrophus sp.; assembly: GCA_964472475.1. GTDB lineage: Bacteria > Desulfobacterota > Syntrophorhabdia > Syntrophorhabdales > Syntrophorhabdaceae > PNOF01. The sequence continues at coordinate 21,898 of CAYYLU010000030.1, forward strand.
ACCCCCGCTCAACTCGTGCCGGAAGCTGTCGCAGATTGCGCGAAAACACCTATTCAGGGCATTATCATTGTATCAGCCGGTTTTAAGGAAATAGGAGAAGAAGGCAGGGCACTCGAGCAGCAAATTTCGGAAATTCGAAAGGCGCACGGCATGAGGATCGTCGGTCCGAATTGTCTCGGCGTAATACGTCCAACGATAGGCGTTAATGCGTCTTTTCTCAATATCCACCCGGAATCCGGGAACATAGCGTTCATATCGCAAAGCGGGGCCCTTGGAACAGCAATGCTCGACTGGGCCACAAACGCCCACATCGGATTCAGTATGTTCGCCTCACTGGGCTCAATGATTGATGTTGATTTTGGTGATCTCATCGATTTCCTGGGCGATGACCCGTATACAAGAAGCATCCTGATTTATATGGAAGGTGTGGGCAACGCCCGCAAATTCATGAGCGCAGCAAGAGGCTTTGCCAGGAATAAACCAATTATCATCTTGAAACCCGGAAAATTTTCCGAAAGCGCGAAGGCCGCGCTGTCACACACGGGATCTATGGCGGGCGATGACCAGGTCTACGATGCAGCATTCAAGCGGGTTGGTGTTGTCCGGATCAAGGAAGCCGCCGACCTCTTCAACACGGCTGAAGTTCTTGATTCCAGGCACGTACCAAAAGGCCGCCGGCTGGCTATTGTTACAAACGCGGGCGGCGTCGGCGTAATGGCGACCGATGCACTCATAGACTTCGGAGGCGAACTTGCAGTACTGTCCCAGGATACGATAAACGAGCTTGACAAAGTGCTGCCGCGTTTCTGGAGCAAGTCAAATCCGGTTGACGTACTCGGAGATGCTCCCATTGAACGGTATACGAATGCCATCACCCTTTGCCTTCAGGACCCCGGAGTTGACGGGATCCTGATGATTTACACGCCTCAAGGTCCGGCGATACCCATAGAACTGGCACAAGCCACAGCCGCATTGGCCGAAAAATCACCAAAACCCATTCTCGCAACATGGATGGGCGGGAAAACGATAGAGGAAGCAAAGGCAGTTCTCGCGCAAAACAACGTGCCCTCGTACACGACTCCTGAGGAGGCGGTCAAGACATATTTCTATATGTACAATTACGCGCGGAACCTTGAACAACTCTACGAGACTCCTGCCGATCTGCCGGTTGACCAGGCACCTCCGAAGAATAACCTGAAGGCGCTCATAAACAGGGTCCTCAAGGAAAAGAGGACTATTCTCTCGGAAGTTGAATCAAAAAGGTTCCTTTCATCATACGGGATTTCATCGCTCAGGACGTTAACAGCCGCGAATGAGAATGAGGCCGTGGAGCAGGCCAAAGTAGTAGGTTACCCTCTCGTCATGAAAATACTCTCGCCTGATATAACGCACAAGACGGATGTCGGCGGCGTTGCCGTGAACATTACCTCAGAAGAGCAATTGCGCAGTGAATACGCTGCTATGATGGATCAGGTTGCCAGAAAGGTCCCGAAAGCCAACATAACAGGCGTGACAATCCAGCGAATGTTGCAGAAGATCGACTACGAAATCATTCTCGGCGCGAAGAAAGACAATGATTTTGGTTCGGTTATAGTTTTCGGTCTGGGAGGGGTCGCGGCAGAAATCATGAAGAGCATTGGTATCGGAATGCCGCCGTTAAACCAGACGCTTGCGAAACGGCTCATTGAAGACTCGGGTATCCTGCACATGCTTCAGGGCTACCGTGGTAAGAAACCTGCAGATATGCGGCTGTTGGAACAGATACTTGTGAATTTCTCAAACCTGATTATCGATTTTCCCGAGATCGCCGAAATGGATATTAATCCAATCGGCATATCAAATGGGAAGCCGTATGCGCTGGATGCTCGCATTATTCTCGACCCGACGGAGTTTCACCCATACCAGCAGCAGTACCCTCACCTGGTGCTGACACCTTATCCGTCAAGATACATAATCCCCTGGAGACTGACAGATGGACAGGAGGTTACATTGAGACCCATTCGGCCGGAAGATGAGCCGCTGGAAGAAGAGATGCTCACAAGCCTTTCAGAAAGGACAATGAAAGAGCGTTTCTTCCAGACTATTATGGGAATAACGCATAATATGCTGACGCGTTTCTGTAATCTTGATTACGACCGGGAAATGGCGATCATTGCTGAACTTAAGGAGGGTGATAAAAAGAAGATTATCGCCATTGGAAGGCTCGTGATCGAACCCGACACGCGAAACGGAGAATTCGCGATCGTAGTGCAGGACAGCTATCAGGGAAAAGGTCTCGGATTCAAGCTAATGGACATGCTCATAGGCATCGCGCAGGACAAATATCTGTACAGCATTTACGGAATCGTTCTTTCCGAGAATGAGCGCATGCTCAGAGCAACGAGACGGCTTGGATTCGTTCAACAAAAGCTTGAGGAAGGTCTGACAAAGGTAACACTGGAACTCAACCTGTAAGAGAAAATCAGATTGGAGTCTGGCCGAAAGAAGAATAAAGCCCTTGCTGAACCGGTCCCCCGCGGAGAGACACTGAGGAAATATATCTCAGCGCTCCTGCAAGAAGAGACGCTCTCATCCAGGGAGATATCTCAACTCATGCGCATTACAGAACAGGATGTCTGCAGTCATCTCGAACATGTGCGGAAGACACTCAACAAAAACAATCTCCACCTGGACGTGTCACCTGCACGATGCGAGAAGTGCGGGTTCATCTTTAAAAAAAGAGACAGAATCTCACGACCCGGAAAATGCCCTCTCTGCCACAGCAGCCTCATACAAGCCCCCAGATTCCA
>CAYYLU010000031.1:0-23491 GCA_964472475.1 uncultured Syntrophus sp.
CTGGAAAGATTCAGCGAATCCGACAGGGCGGTCATGATGAGGAAGGCTACTATTGTTGCCGCATGCACCTTGCTTTTCGTCACCCTCACAGGAAACGCATTCTTCCGCGTACTTGGAATTGAGATGTTCTCATTCACGATTGCAGGCGGGATTCTTCTTATGATCGTTTCCATAGAAATGTTACTGGGGCAGAGGACCAGGACCCAATCCACCCTTGTTGAAGAAAAAAACAGTGCTGAGATGGACGAAATAACTGTGATTCCACTGGCTATTCCGCTGTTGACCGGCCCCGGAGCACTCACTACCGGTGTTATGCTTTATGCGAACGCCGGAAGTCTCCAGAATAAGATAATTCTATTAATGACTATCCTCATTGTCTTTTCGATTTCCTATCTGATACTCGTATACTCACGTCACCTATTGTTTTTTCTCGGAAAAACCGGAACGCGTGTTGCCAGACGAATAATGGGCCTCATGCTTCTGTCTATAGCCGTGAAGTTCATCATCAAAGGCATTTTTGACGCCGTACACCTGTATGGTGCCTGACGTCTTCAACAGAATTGATCCTGGTCCTCTGTGTTCCTGGCTCGCACATAGCGGAGGATAAAACATCCCGTATTACATTTTCGTGAAGCGTCTGTGTTGCGGCCGCACCGCTCACCTATCTAGACAGGGTCGAAGACATATGCTATACATCTTTGACTTTGATGTCATGTATTTTGTACTCAAATGATAACGCAGGACGTTGACACATGATATTTACGAGGAAACCTCTGGTCTGCATAGCTTCTGTGTTCACCGTGACCATGTTCGTTCTCAGCCCCCTTTTTCTTTATGCCGCAACAAAACCCGATACAATCAATATCACATACGTAAGGCTTCCCTTCAATGTCCCGGCAGTCATCGCTAAACGCCTCGGTTTATTTGAAAAGGAATTCGGGACAGACAGAATTACGGTGCAGAGGCCGGAGATGAATACAGGTTCGCAGCAAATGCAGGCGCTGGCGGCTGGATCGGTTCAGTTCGCCAGTGTCGCTGGCGCCGAGACTGCCATTCTGGCCAGATCCAATGGTGTTGATCTGAAAGTCATCGCCGCTTTTTCGAGAGCCCCAAGGGCATTTACTATTATGGTCAAGAACGCGGCTATCAGAAATCCGGGCGATCTAAAGGGCAAAATTGTAGTCGGGCCCAAGGGCACGGTTTCGCATCACCTCCTGATTGCCGCGCTGAAGCGAGAAGGTTTGTCAGTAAATGCGATAAAATTCGTGAATATGACAGTCCCGCAGGCACTGGCTGCGCTCCTGGCCGGCAGTGCTGATGCCGCGCTCATTGTCGGCTCAGCCATAATGTCGGCTGAATCAGCGGGGGCACGGGTATTGCTGGATGGCGAAGGATTGGTCAGTGGTTTGACAGTGACGATCGTCTCCGGTGTTTTTTTGAAAGAACATCCTGATTTTGTCATGCGCTATCTCAAGGTCCAGGATCAGGCTCTTCAATACATGAAAAAAAATCCGGCCGAAATGATAAAGATGGTTTCCGCGGAAATGCAGATCTCAGAGACGAGTGTCAGGAGAATGCTCCCATGGTATGATTTCAATCCACAAATCACGCCGAAAGACATTGCCGATCTCATTGCTACCCAAAGCTTTCTGAAGGAGAATGATTTACTGACTGACGCAGTCGATGTGCACGAAATGATCCGCAGCGGGCTTCGATAATTGTGACAATCACAAGAATATAGGAATTACATCGCAGGCGGCTAGATAAAGTGTGCTTATTAAATCGAACCAAACCCTATGTGGTCATTTTGGCGGTTCTTATGTTGTGGACGGCCGGCTCATTTTTCGGTGTTTTCAACACATTTCTCCTGCCACCTCCCTGGAAGGTTGCCGGCACCGCATCGAGACTCATGAGCAACGGTATACTCATTCATCACGCGGCAACTAGTTTCTACCGCGTTATTACGGGTTTTATCATTACAATGTGCTTCGCCTTTCCTATGGGACTTCTTGTAGGCCTTCATAAAGGAAGCCGTGCCATATGGGAGCCGCCGCTCAACTTTATGCGGCACATTCCGCCGCTCGCGATGATACCGATGTTGATCCTATGGTTCGGAATAGGAGAGTCTGCAAAGATGACAATCATTATACTTTCGGCTTTTTTCCCCGTTTTTCTCAACACGGCCGCGGGTGTAGCAAACTGCGATCCGAAATTGATTGAGGTAGGCAAAACACTGGGGTATGACCGTGCAGACCGTTTGTTACATATTATACTGCCCGCAGCCGTTCCTTCCATCTTTGTAGGGATGCAGCTTGGAATAGGCTATGCGTGGCGATCTCTTATCGGTGCTGAATTGCTGGCAGCCGCATCGGGACTGGGATACATGATCATAGAGGCAGAGCAGCTTTCCAGACCCGATACAGTCATCGTCGGAATTCTTACGATAGGCGTACTGGGTTTATTGATAGATCTAACCATGAATTACATGTGCAGACGTTTGATGCCCTGGCGGAAGAACGGAGAGAACCATGTGCAGGGTTGAGGTTACAAATCTTTATAAATCCTATTCTCTCGGTAACAGAAACCTGGAAGTGCTGCATGATCTGAATTTCACCCTCGAAAACAATTCATTTGTCACAGTCGTAGGAAAGAGCGGTTGCGGTAAGACTACCCTTCTCAGGATTATGGCTCATATCGATTCAGCATCGCAGGGCACTGTTCAATTTGTATCGGGCCGGAAGACAGCTCCAAAAGTAAGCATCGTATTTCAGGAACCGCGGCTGATGCCATGGTTAACGGTTGAGCAGAATATCAGGTTCTCAACAAAAAGTGGACGAATACGTGATAATGAACACGTGGCAAAGACTTTGGAGATGTATCTTGAAATCCTTGGCCTCAAGGACTTCGCAAAGGCCTATCCTTCCCAAATTTCTGGAGGCATGGCGCAGCGTGCTGCACTCGGGAGGACACTTCTTTTTGAGCCCGACGTCATTCTCATGGATGAACCATTCGGGGACCTTGATGCGTTTACCAGAAGAAATCTTCAAAAGGAACTCATTAACATATTTCATACTCAGAAGAAAACGATTCTCTTTGTCACACATGATATCGACGAAGCGATATTCCTGGGGCAGCGGGTGCTCGTTCTTGACCGGGGGCGTCTCATCGGCGACATTGCGATAGATCTGTCCTATCCACGCGATCCTCTCTCAAAGCCGTTTTACTATTTGCGGGAACAGCTTTTCTCTCTCTTTGGGTAGATAGGCAGCTAACACCTTCACAGAAAACCACAATTCAGCTAAATGACCGGGGTTGTAAGGTAAACATGGTGTGTTTCGTGGGTACGGCCCGGGCTGATTTTCATCTTGCTGCAAAATAACACTTGACTTGATATTATTTTATCGATAGTATTTTATCGATAAATACATATTCATTAGGAGACAACAATGTCCGAGAATATTATTGACAGAACAATGGTCCCGAAGGCCATCCCCGAACCTACTCTTCGAAGGCTACCTCTTTACCATCAGTATTTAAAAAGAGTCCGAAAGGATAAGAGTGTCGATCATATCTCTTCAAATCAGATTGGGACAGATCTGCGTATGCTTCCCATTCAGGTGAGAAAGGACCTCGAGATTACTGATGCTCTTGGAAAACCAAAAATAGGCTACGATATCGATGAATTGATTGCAGCGATAGAGCGTTTCCTTGGATGGAACAGCACGACGGAGGGCTATCTCGTGGGTGTAGGCCATCTTGGTTCCGCATTGCTGGGGTATCAGGGGTTCAAGGAATACGGGCTGGATATCGTAGCGGCATTTGATTCAGACAAGACAAAGATCGGAAGAGAAATACACGGCAAAAAGATACTGAGCATTGACAAACTATCGAATATGATAAGCCGGATGGGAATCAAGATAGGTGTATTGACGGTTCCTGCTGCTGCTGCCCAGGAACTTGCCGACAGCATGATCCGGGCGGGAATTCGAGCAATCTGGAACTTCTCACCGGCAAAGATTACAGCTCCGTCCGATATTATTGTACAGCATGAAAATCTCGCTTCGTCTCTTGTGGTGCTTTCCAAGAGACTTTCGGTTGCCTTGGAACAAAGACCTGAGCGATAGACGCTGCAATAGAAAAACCGTGGGTCCGGGCGTTTTCCACGGGCTAAATCAGGAGGAATTGATGGAAACAGTCAGACAGTTCGAAAGAGTTTGCCAGATTGTGGACCAAAACGGAAGAAACCCTGCCCGTTTAATCCCCATACTTCAGGCTGTGCAGCTCGAATATCGCTATTTGCCTGAGGAGATACTTACTTTTGTAGCCACCTCACTCGGCCTTTCTCCGGCAAACGTTTTTGGTGTCGCCACATTCTACTCTCTTTTTACCTTAAAACCGAAAGGAAAGTATCTCATCCGGATATGTGACGGAACCGCCTGCCACGTGAAAGGATCAATGGATCTTCACGCCATCCTTTCGAAAAAACTGGACCTTTCTGCAACCAGAGACACTACACCCGATATGCTTTTTACACTCGAAAAGGTGAATTGTCTGGGTGCCTGTGGGTTGGCACCCGCAATGATGGTTAATGATGAAGTGTTCGGCCAGCTTACCCCCGCAAAAGCAGACACAATCATCGATAACATTATCGCTAAGGAGAAAAACAATGAATCTGACCTCAATGGGAATGAATAAGATAAAAAACGATTTTATAAGATATCAGGCTGCCGCCGGCAGACGTGTTCTCGTTTGCACCGGTACAGGGTGTCTTGCGAATGGCTCCCTGAGAGTGTATCAGGAGTTCGTCAACACAGCCCGTGATGCCGGCCTCAATGTCATAGTAGAGCTGACAAAAGAAGAGGAGGGAGTATTCATTTCAAAAACGGGGTGTCAGGGCTTTTGTCAGAACGGTCCGCTGGTGACCATACTGCCTGAAAGAATATTCTATACACGCGTTAAACCGGACGATGTTTCCGAAATCGTGACTAAAACACTCGTAAACGGTGAGACAATCACCCGACTGCTTTACGTCGACCGAAAAACAAATGAGCCGTGCAGAACCGCAAAGGACATTCCTTTTTACCGGAAGCAACACAGATTCGTTCTGAATAATTGCGGCCTCATCGATCCTGAAAATATCAATGAATATATAGCAAACGGGGGTTACACCGGCGCCATGAAAGCGTGTTCCTTAATGACTGCCGAGCAGGTATGTGATCTGATCAGTGAATCGGGTCTGAGAGGCCGTGGCGGCGGAGGTTTCCCTACAGGGAAGAAATGGCACGTAGCCAGGATTCAGGAATCGTCACAAAAATATGTTATCTGCAATGGCGACGAAGGCGATCCCGGAGCATTCATGGACAAGGGTATTATGGAGGGTAACCCACACAGTGTTATAGAAGGCCTCATTATCGCATCCAGGGCTATAGGAGCAGATGAAGGCTATATCTACGTACGGGCAGAATATCCGATGGCAGTAAAAAGGCTTCGTAAGGCAATCGATGACGCCTATAAAACAGGAGTACTCGGCAGGAAACTGCTCGGTTCAGAACACACTTTTAATCTGCAGCTCATGGAAGGCGCAGGTGCATTCGTGTGCGGGGAGGAAACGGCGCTCATGGCCTCCATTGAAGGAAAAAGAGGTATGCCGGTTCCCAAACCACCGTTTCCAGCTCAAAGTGGTCTCTGGGGAAAACCCACCATCATCAATAACGTCGAAACCCTCTCAACAGTACCACTGATTGTGTCAGGCGGGGTCCATAACTTCCGGTCAATAGGCACAGAGCGATCGCCGGGAACAAAAACATTCGCTATAACCGGCCATGTTGTAAATACGGGTCTTATTGAAATGCCGCTTAGATCGACCCTTCGGGAAATCCTGTTCACCGTGGGCGGCGGAATCACCTCTGACGACGGAACACCATCAAACAACGGCTTCAAGGCCGTACAGATAGGGGGCCCTTCAGGAGGATGTTTAACTACTGACCACCTTGACATTCCTATAGATTTTGATTCAGTTAAAAAAGCCGGTGCGATGGTAGGTTCCGGCGGATTGGTCTTCATGAACAAAAATACCTGTATGGTCAGCGTCGCGCGGTTCTTCATGCAGTTCACACAGAGCGAGTCATGCGGCAAGTGTGTTCCCTGCCGTGAGGGGACGAAACAGATGCTTTCCCTCCTGGATGACATAATTGAGGGCCGGGCGACGGAGGAAACACTGGAAATACTTGAAGACCTGGCGTTGATGGTGCAGAAAGGATCACTTTGCGGACTGGGGAAGACTGCACCAAACCCTGTGCTATCCACGTTGCGTCAGTTCAGAGGAGAGTACCTCTCGCACGTAAAGGACAAATATTGTCCAGCCGGAAAATGTAAGGGACTTACCATGCTTTTCATCGATCAGTCCTCGTGCAAAGGCTGCATGTTGTGCGGAAAGAAATGTCCGGCGGCGGCGATAACCGGCGAAAAAGGGGAACCCCACAGTATCGATCAGAAACTGTGCAAGAAGTGCCGAATATGTGTTGACACATGCAGGTTCAATGCTATAAGAGAGGTGACACCGTGAACAGCGATCGCTTTATTACTATAGATAAAAAAGATATCTTGATCGAAAATGAGCAAAACCTCCTCGAACTGATACGAAAGGCACAGATTGACCTGCCTACGTTCTGCTACCACTCGGAATTAAGTGTATACGGCGCCTGTCGTCTCTGCATGGTAGACGTTGAAGGTTTTGGACTCGTTCCTGCCTGTTCTACACCGCCCTCAAGCGGCATGAAGGTGAGCACGAATACCGATGAAACAAGGCAAATGCGAAAAATGATTGTTGAGCTCCTGCTTGCCAATCACAGTCAGTCCTGTCCGACTTGTCCGAAGAGCTCCAACTGCCAGCTGCAAGCACTTGCAAGGCGTCTCGGGATAACTACGATACGCTTTAGACGGCAGGAGCGCAACGAACCCGTCGACACATCGTCTCCGTCACTTGTGCGTGATCCCAACAAGTGTGTGCTCTGCGGCGACTGCGTGCGCGTCTGCTCAGAAGTGCAGTCTGTCGGAGCAATTGATTTCTCTTTCCGCGGGGCTAATACGGCTGTACTCCCCTGTTTTGGCAAAGAGTTGGATAAGGTAGAATGCGTGAATTGCGGCCAGTGCGCCCGTATCTGTCCCACGGGCGCCTTAACACCAAGATCAGAGGTAGAGGAGGTTTGGAAAGCGTTACATGATGACGGCAAATTTGTGGTCGCGCAGGTTGCCCCTGCTGTCAGGGTTGCTATTGGGGAAATGTTCGGGCTTGAATCCGGAACAACAGCTACGGGCCAGATAGCGGCAGCTCTGCGAGCAATTGGCTTCGACAGGGCCTTTGACACATCTTTTACGGCTGATCTGACCGTCATTGAAGAGAGTAATGAGTTCATCCGGCGCGTTCAAACAGGCGGCTCAATGCCGCAGTTTACGTCCTGCTGCCCTGCCTGGGTGAAATTTGTTGAGCAGTATTACCCGGAATTCATCAACAATCTATCAACGTGCCGGTCTCCGCAGCAGATGTTCGGTGCGCTTTCAAAGACTATTCTATCCGAACAGTTGGGTGTCGACAGAAAGGATGTAGTCGTGGTCTCTATCATGCCTTGTACCGCAAAGAAATTCGAAGCAAAGAGGCCGGAGTTTATCCAGAACGGTATCCCTGACGTTGATCATGTGCTGACCACACAGGAACTGGGCCGCATGATAGAAGAAACGGGCCTGCACTTCAAAGAACTTGAACCCGAAGCATTTAACATGCCGTTCGGCTTTAAAACCGGTGCAGGAGTTATTTTCGGAAATTCAGGAGGCGTGAGCGAAGCTGTCCTTCGCTACGTATCAGAAAAATTGACCGGTGAGAAACGGGAGAACTATACTTTCAATGCTGTCAGGGGGCCAAACGCTATTCGAAAAGCAAACCTGACGCTGGATGGTAAGGAATTTTCTCTGGTGGTTCTCAGCGGACTGGCAAATGCCAGGGCAGTGCTGGAGGAAATCAAATCAGGAGACGCACATTATGATCTCGTTGAGGTAATGGCCTGCCCCGGAGGATGTATTGGTGGTGCAGGCCAGCCTGTTTCCATCAATCACTCAGCGGTCAGGCTGAAAAGGACAAAAGGCATTTACGAAAATGATCGGATGCTTGAACTACACAAATCCCAGGAAAACCCGTATATCGAAGAACTGTACGCTGATCATCTCGGCCCGGTAGGGGGACAGAAGGCGCATGAATTGTTGCATACGGGCTACAAGAGCAGAAAAAGAATTACACACGAAGGCATGGCTCTGTATGGCACTAAAGCTGACAGTCTGCAGGTAAATGTATGCTTTGGCACAAGTTGTTTCCTGAGGGGATCACAGAAGGTGTTACAGGAGGTACTCGACTATCTGAGGGCAAATAGTCTTGAGGACAGAGTAAGCGTGAGTGCCTCTTTCTGTTTTGAAAACTGCGACAGAGGGCCTACTGTAAAGATAGGAAGTCAGGTGATTGAGAAATGTTCAGTACAAAAGGTTATAGAATCGATTGCTGCACACATTGCAGACACGTGAGGTGATGTATGTCTGACAATACGACGACGCAGATAGTCTTTACTCTCACTGCACGCTGCAGAGACTGCTATCGCTGTCTCAGGGCCTGTCCCGTAAAAGCCATACGAATGGAAAAGGGGCAGGCTTCAGTTGACGAAGAAAGATGCATCGCATGCGGAACATGCATTCGCGAGTGCCCTCAGCAGGCGAAATCGTTTAGAAATGACATGGATATCGCCCAGAGGCTGCTCGAAGAAGGTCATTACGTCGCCGCAAGTATAGCTCCTTCGTTTGCTGCCGTATTCAATGGATGGCAGAGATCCCGTCTGGCATCCGCCCTTCGTATGCTTGGCTTCTCATATATAGGGCATGTTTCTCAGGGTGCATATCAGATATCAATGCACACAAGAGATATAATACGCGACGACAGAAACAAACCCTGGATCGGAACTGCATGTCCGGCCAATGTTAATTACACACAGAAGTACCGCCCCGAGTTTGTAGACAATCTCGTTCCCCTTGTGTCACCGATGGTTGCACACGCCAGAATGCTTAGGAAGAAACTGGGAGATAACATTAAGGTAATATTCATCGGCCCCTGTGTCGCGAAAAAATCCGAACTGTTCAGACCTGATGTGCTTAATTCGGTCGATTGTGTGCTTACTTTCAAGGAACTGCTGTTGTGGTTTCAGCAACGCGGCGTGGATCTGTCCCTCTGCGAAGAAAGCAACTTCGATGAAAAACCTGTTTCTGTAGCACAGTTGTATCCGCTGCCGGGAGGAATGATCAAGACGGCCGGTCTAACAGATGATGGATTAAACACGGACTACCTGAAAGTAGACGGATTACCGAATCTGCATGCACTTTACAGGAGCCTGCCTGACAGACCTCCATATACCCTGATAGATCCCCTCTTCTGCGCTCAGGGATGCATCAACGGCCCTGTCATGAACACCGACAGGAACCTGTTCGAACGCCGGCGGGACATAATAGAATTTGAGAAAACTATTGCGGCAGCGAATCCACCCTCGCTCGAGCCCATCGAGCTTTTCCGCGCGACATATGAACCGAAAGCCCAGGCAATACGGCGTGTCAGCGAAGAGGAGATCCAACGCATACTCGAAAAATCAGGAAAATCTGATGTTCAACAACAGCTCAACTGCGGCGCCTGCGGATACGACAGTTGCCGCCAAAAGGCTATAGCTGTGGCGCTGGGAATGGCTGAACCCGAGATGTGTATACCTTTCATGCGCCGTCTTGCTGAAAGGAGAACAGATCAGATCGTTACCACCACGCCCAACGGTATCCTCATACTGGATGGTGATCTGAATATTATCAGCATAAATGCCGCTTTCAAGAAGTTCTTCTACTGTTCGGACGCCGTACTCGGCAGGCACGTTTCATATCTCATGGATCCCGCCCCATTTGAAAAGATCATTACGGGCGAGACCGACAGTATGGATATCAACGTTACGCATGATCATTTGAATCTTTCGTGCAGGGAACTTCTCTATATTCTAAAAGAAGAAAGACAGATCGTAGGCATCTTCATCAACACAACGAATCAGGAAGAAAATGAAAAGCGATTAAACGACATCAGATCCCAGACTATCGAACAGGCAAATGAGCTTTTGGAGCATCAGATCAAAATGGCCCAAACCCTTGCTCAATTTCTGGGAGAAAGTACCGCCCGGGGAGAAACCCTCGTACGGAAATTGCTTACACTAAGTGAGGCTGATGATAAAGGATCAGAGCAGTAACAAGAAATACATAGAGACAGTTGTGTTCCAGAAACCAAAGAAGCAGGGAGGTATCTGCGGAGATCACGTTGTGATTGACAGAACTGCCGAAGCGACAACAGCCATTCTGGCAGATGGCATTGGCACGGGTATAAAAGCGCAGATCGCCGCTGTCATGTGTTCCAGCCGGCTCATGGAACTCACAAGACAGGGCTTTACCCTCAGGGAGGCTTGTAGAAAGATCGTAAACACCATGCACCAGGCGAGAACAACCGATATCCCATTTGCAGCGTTTTCCGTGTGCAGAATTCTTAATAACGGCCAGGCTACAATCCTTTCCTACGAGATTCCGTCACCAATCCTCGTTAATAACCGGCTCGCTGCATATCTGCCAAAATCGCGTTCTTTTACCCTCGGGCTGGAGATGGTATCCGAGACAAACTGCACCCTCGACTACGGAGACGGCATTATCCTGATCAGCGACGGCGTGAGTCAGGCAGGACTTGGCCATCAATATCGACTCGGATGGGGTCTTCAGGGGGCATCAGATTTTATCAACGGTTTGCTGATTCAGGGTTCTTCCATTGCAGCGATACCCGAAAAGATTGTACAAAGGGTAAAAGAGATATCAGGGCATACGTATGGCGATGACACAACCTGTCTTCTGCTCTCATGCAGAAGATCAAAGACCCTGAACATCCTCTCCGGCCCCCCGGGGGATAAGGCAATAGACGGATCGGTTGTAACAGATTTTATGAAATTGAACGGTCCAAAAGCGGTATGCGGGTCTACCACAGTTGAGATAGTTGCACGGCATCTTAAACAGACAGTCTCCATGAATTCAGTTTCCACCGAGTTTCACAAGCCGCCCGCATATACGCTGAAAGGCATTGATCTTGCTACGGAGGGCGCTATTACACTGAACCAGGTGTACAACATACTTGAGGAGAAGGAAAGCAAACTGGCAGACAACTCCGCAGTCTCAGATCTGTATCGGCTTCTCCATGAAGCGGATGCAGTCAATATCATAATAGGCACGGCTTCAAACCCAGCACACAAAGCCATTATATTCAGACAAATGGGGGTACTGCCCCGGGAAGCGATTATCCCTTTGCTGATAGAAAAACTGCGGAAACTTGGAAAACTGATTAGCGTCAGGGCGTGTTAAGACTGTTACGCATTCAAGTCGAGGTTTTCGGGGTCACCTGCGTTAAAGAAAATTCTTTTCTTTTTATACGGACCAGAACGGGTTCAGGCGAGACGACAGGACCTATCTCGACTTCGGCGGTTGCAAGAAACGTATCGTTTAGTTTTCTGGTTAACACATCAAGAGGAATACCATCGCTGAATGCATCCTCAATCGCTTTCTTCACGGTTTCGTTCATTACAGCAACGTTCTCTTCAAGGTTGGTTTCTATGACGATACGTGTCTGTGAGCCTCGTGTCGACATCTCAGTTATTCTTATCTCGAGTTCAGGAGTCCTCCTTTGGATCTCCTCAACAATCAGGTTAAGAGTAAACAACTCCGTTGCATCAAGCCCTTCTCTAAAAATCAATTCTACCGCGGGAAATGACTTGAAAAGTTCTTCAAACTGGCCTTCTCCGAAATCCCTCCGGAACTTCTCCTTTTCCTGCTCGTAAGCGCGGCAAAAAAATACATATCGTGCCCTGATTCCTTCTATCTTCCATCCGGCACTGGCAACCCCCCAGAAACTGGCGCCTGTTATGTCAGCACCGGATAAATCTGCAAGAGTGAAATTTGTTTCATCAAGAATGGATTCCGACAGATCCGTGCCCGCCAAGACGGCTTCACGCAGATCAGTCCCGGTAAGATTAGACTCACGTAGATTGGACTCAGTGAGATCAGCGTGTCTAAGGTCGGCACGACTGAGGTATGCACCACTGAGATCAGCGTTAAAGAAATCTGCCTCCCGGATATCTGCCCCGCTGAGGTTTGCCTTAGCTAATCCGGTCTCACAAAGATCAGCGCTCGTGAGGTCGGCCTCTGTGAGATCGGCCTCTGTGAGATCGGCGCTGTGAAGATCGGCTTCGCTCAAATTTGCGCCTTTGAGATTTGCCTTTTTCATGTACGCGCCGCTAAGGTTCGCGCCGCTGAAATTTGCTTTGCTCAAATTCATCTCACTCAGATTAGTCTCACTTATATCGCTCTTGCTGAGATATGCACCGCTGAAATCGGCTCCCCGCAAATTAGCTCCCCGGAGATCGGCCTCTGAAAAGTCAGTTTCATTCAGATACGCCTCACTGAAGCTCGATCCAGTCAGATTAGCCTTGCTAAAGGTTGTCTCAGTGAGATCAGTTTCACTGAGGTTCGCCTCACTCAGATCTGCGCCATTCAGGTTCGCCTCACTCAGATCTGCGCCATTCAGGTTCGCTCTTCCTAATCTGGCACTGCGAAGGTTAGCACCCGACAAGTCCACATCCCGGAGATTGGCCCCCTGGAAATCAGTATCACTCGCATTCACTTCGCTCAGATTAGCCCTGTTGAGATTGGCACCCGACAGGTTAGCTCCCGACAGGTTAGCTCCCACAAGACTGGCACCACTGAGGTTTGCCCGTGTGAGATTCGCATCCGCAAGTTCCGCCTTCTGGAGGTCCCACATCCAGTCCGATTCCGACATCTCACCCTTGACCGCTCCGAGTTCAAGCAGTTTCTGCCACGTTTCTATCTTGTTCATTGAATCAATGGTATCAAAAAAGTTCGAAACCTGTCAACTATGGAAAGAATGACTTGCTTCAAGAAGAGTATGGTTCCTACAAATTTTGTAGCATTTCCTGTTGAGTTCATATGCGTGACTTGAAAATAATCAACATCTTATGATCTGCTTATGTCTGGCATGATAATTGCCACCTATTGAGTAGAGCCGCTGTTATGCGGCCGCGCAGGAGGTAGTGTGACAAGCGGAGAGCTGATTCACATGAAATCGCCAACAAGGGTCAAAAGAGATAACAAGGTCGAGCAGACCTTTCACGCTTTGTTGCAGAATGTCGAAATTGACCTGCTGAGCACGGAAGCACTTGATCTGATCATAGAAAACGCGGCAGCTGCAGGAAAGCATTTTACACGCTTTCTGAATGAGCTGGGACAAATAATGCATGGCGAACTCACTCCTGCGAAAATCATAGACATTGAACGGAAGAAGCTCTTTGATCCGGTCCAGTTTATGCACCATCGAGGTCTTGAAATAGCCGAACAGGATGAGAGATCTGTCATGCTGGAAAAAATAGATGTGTCAAAAATAGCACTCGTATCCATGCTCCGAACAGATATTGTCATAACAGGCAACGAACACCTGAAGCGTTTGAAAAAAGCCGGTCACATACGTCTTGATGCACGCATATTCCAGACACTATGGGAGAACCAGGAACTGATTCCTGAATCGTGGAAAGGCACAACAGATGTTGCCAAACATATCTTTTTCGATGGTACAATCCTGAAAAATCAATTTGGAAAGTATGTCGTTGGAATGTTCTGGGACAGGGATAACAGATGGAACTGGACGTATTGCAGACTTGACCTTGGCGGATGGAGATCTGAAGATGTTTCCGCAGTGCTAGAAATCCGATAGCTACATTCTCATTCCAGTTGCAGCACTCATTCTGCCACAAGGAACATCCGCTGGCTTCCTTACAATGCCTTTACAGCATCTTCGGCCACAGTCGTGCGATCAGACATCAGTTTTATGAAAACAGCTACAAGATCAGGCCTTAGTTGCGTGCCCGCCATGTCTCCGAGTCTCTGCAGGGCCGTTTCAACGGGGAAGGCCTCTCTGTAAGGCCGCGTCGAAGTCATCGCGTCGAAGGTGTCGGCAACAGCAATGATGGAAGCAAACAGAGGAATGTCATCACCCGCAAGTCCGTCCGGATAACCGTTTCCGTCATAACGTTCGTGATGGTGTCTCACGGCAGGGATATATCTCCGCAACGAGCCTGCTTTATTCAGGATAGACGCACCGTCTTCAACATGGTTAACCATCTCGCTGTATTCATATTGAGTCAGTTTTCCAGGTTTCAGCAGTATTGCGTCTGGAGTCTTTATTTTACCAACATCGTGAAACAGGCATGCCACCTTAAGATCGTCAAGGGCCTCTCTATCAAGTCCGATTTTTTCGCCAATCATGAGAGAAAAGTTCGATACACGGCCTGAATGCCCATGGGTATAGGAATCGCGGGCATCTATAGCGGCCGCCACCACCTTCACTATCGAGATATACGATTCCTCGAGCTCACGGGCATATACATTAAGCCTTTTGCGCTGGAAAGCTATTGTAGATGACATCTCGTTAAAATCAGATGTCAGCCTGCCCAATTCGTCCTGCGAATGTACTCTCAGTAATTTTCCTTCTATTCCGTTCTTAAGTTGGTCTACGCCGGAGGATAATTCCTGTATGGGTCTGATGAGATAAGAGGCAAGCATGACACTGGCAAACGTGCCGGCAACCAGGATCATTCCGAAGATGACAAAAACACGCGAGTGCAGCTTTTGCGCATCGGCTAACACCGATTTATTCATTGCTACCTTGACTGCGCCGACCCTCTGACCCCCCGATATGACGGGTGTTGATATTTCCAGCATGGATGCGTCCCGCAGTTCCATGGCAGTCTTTACACCACCGTTCTCCTGCAGATTGCCCTTGTGGTCAGACATAAGACTGCCTTTCATTCCGATGTCGCTATGTGCAATAATAATTCCGTCGGCGCCTGTGACGGCTATGTATTCAATATCGCTGTTGGACACTCTGGCCCTGTATACCAGTTTATCCAGGGTTGACCGATCCTTCGATTCGATGCTGGACCCGGCAATTGCCCGCACGTTATCAGCGACAGCCCCTGCCCTTTTCTTGAGTTCATTTACAACGGACGTGTTGATCGTTTGTTCCGTTACGATATACAGAGGAATAAATGTGCAGTTGAGAAATACCACCACAAAAAAAGCGATCTTCAACCTCAGACTCGTCGTTCTAAGCAACCCGTACGCCTGAGCACATCGCTTGACGAACATCCCGGATGCATGGCGAAATGCGGCGTGGATTCTCCCGGTATATGTACTAAAATTCATTGGCCTCTTCTCTAGCAATCGACATGCCAAAAAATAGTTGTGTAACTAACTAATACTAAATTCACTTTCTGCTGCACCTTATTCTGTACCGCATCTACCATGTAACTTGGAGCCGTTGCCGCTACACAAAACAGGCTTGCTATAATCTATATCACGATCTTACGCTGTACTTTCCCGATCAAGACTTCACGGCTCGCAAACGGGTCGTCGAGGCAGCATCAAAAGTTGAACTTGCAGCCCGAATAGCATACTATGGTGCCATGCCTGACAAAACCTGCCGTCCCGCTCACAATATACGAACAATTCTGAGCCGTGATTTTGTCTTCGGCTTTCTATCTCTCTTCGCTTTCATACTGGCATACCACGCTCTTATACCTACACTCCCGATATTTTTCGCCCGGTCAGGTTCAACCGATTATCAAATCGGTATACTTATAGGTGTTTTCGGCTTTTCATCTCTTTTCTTTAGACTTATCGTCGGGGGCGCGCTTCTCAGATATTCAGAGAAGACGATTATGATGTTCGGTGCAGTCTTGTTCCTGATTACTTTTGCCGCATCCCTGGTGCTGCGGCCTTTCTGGCCATTTTTTGCTGTCCGATTTTTTCAGGGCGTTGCTTTTGCCTGCGTCGATACCGCTGCGCTGGCATTCGTTGTCAAGGTAATTTCCCCCTCCAATAGGGCCCAGGCGATAAGTTATTTTGTCCTTGCCCCGCCTTTTTCGCAAGCCATCGCCCCGTCCATGGGTATGAGTATTATTAATCATTACAGTTTTAATGTTCTGTTCTTTATCTGTTTATTGCTTGCATTTTCTTCTTTTCTTTTTTCCAGCAAACTGAGGAACAAAAAGCCCGCTATCTCCGAACAGCCTTCCTCCGGTAAAACTAAATGTTTCTTTTCGCAGGAGATTGTCGTTCCTTCCATCCCAGCTTTCCTGCAGAATTTTGTGTGGGGAGGTGTCATTACATTTTTGCCGTTGTACGCTCTGCAACGCAATATAGCAAATCCGGGGCTCTTCTTCACTGCTAATGCTACAATGCTTATTGCCGGCCGAGCTCTCGGAGGCCGACTGCTTGACACCGTCAATAGAGAAAGACTTATTCTCATGGTATTAGCCACATCAGTATTGGCGATGATAGTCATCTTTTACATGCGTTCACTCCCGATGCTCGTTCTCGTTGGACTGATTTGGGGTACAGGCGGAGCTTTTATTTTTCCGGCATCCATGTCATATGCGCTTGATTATGCCGGCTCCTCGGATGGTACTACAGTCGGCACATTCCGTGCTTTGAGTGATTTGGGACTCGCACTCGGTCCAATGATCATGGGGATCATTGTTCCATTTACGGGTTACAGATCGATGTTTCTTTGTCTTGCCGTGGTCGCTCTTGCGAATATGTGCTATTTCAATTTCTACGTCCGGAAAAAAGCCAGAAAATCAAAAATGCCGCCATTCCGGTTGCTGAACCAAAAATAAAAGAGTATTGCGGTCCGAGCCTGTCCCACATAATTCCGGCAATCAGCGAAGAAAAGAAAGTCATAATGCCTGTAAGTGTTTGATAAAGACCATACATAGTCCCCATGTGCGCCCTGTCAACTACACGGGAAAGATATGCTTTGCCTATACCTTCGGTGAGGGCCATATAGACACCATACGCCGGAAAAAGCATCCACAAAAAGGCGGTCTTTTGGATAAACCCGAAAAAAAGGTATATGACTGAAAAAAGAAGAAAACCAACCATGAGAAGTTTCTTCTGTCCAATCCGATCCGAGACAATACCCGCCGGAAAAGAAGAAAGAGCATACGCAGCATTGAATACTGTGTAGAGAGCAATAGCACCTGCCACAGAGAAACCGATGCTATAGGCTTTTAGGATAAGAAAGGCATCAGAGCTGTTACCGAGCGCGAATATGCCGCTCACGACAAGGTATACTTTGAAATCCCTACCCATCCGAATATCGCGAAATCTGAGACGCGGTCCATTCGCGCCTGTACCAGGGCCGTACACATCCTTCACGAACATCGAAAGGAATATCAAACCGATTGCGCCGGGAATGATTGCGAGAACAAAAATAAGACGGAGATTATCATGAAAGAACCTGAGCAGGAACAAAGCCAGGAGAGGTCCCACGAGAGCGCCCATCGTATCCACGGCACGATGAAATCCAAAGACTCTCCCTCTGCACGTCGCATCGCATCCTTCAGCCAGCAACGCATCGCGGGCCGATGTCCTGATACCTTTTCCAAGCCTGTCTATGAACCGTCCGGTCATGACAACCGGCCAGTGATATGCCACAGCCATAGCCAGCTTCGACAGAGTTGAAAGAGCATATCCCAGCAGCATAAATGGCTTTCTTTTTTGAGATATATCAGAAAGCCAGCCGGACAGGACACGGAGTATTGCCGCCGTTGACTCGGCAATGCCTTCGATCAATCCTACGATGGCTACAGGAGCCCCGATTACACTCGTCAAGAAGATGGGAACGATGGGGTAAATCATTTCTGAGGCAATGTCGTTGAAGAAGCTGACGAGGCTGATGCCGACGACGTTCTTCGTTATGCCCCTTAACGGTTGACGGTTCAGGAAATTCATATATTGAAACCGTAAGATAAAGCTTTGGTGAAATCAACGAGTCTGCGAATCTTCTCTTGAGAGAGTACGCCATATATATCGGAACCCTCAACAGCCTCGGCTGTCGCATTTTCTGGAATTCTAGCCGTAACCAAGCTCTTCAAGTCTTTCTTCCGTCATACCCACATAATGCGCTATTTCATGAACTACAGTGATCTCTATTTCTTCTTCCAGTTGCTCTGCGGTCTCACATATCTTCTCCAGATTACTTTGGAACAGGTAAATAATATCCGGATACAGTTGAGGATACGTTATCGATTTCTCGATCAGAGGGATTCCGACGAACAATCCGAGAATCGAATCTTTGTCTGCCGCGCCAGTATAATCCTCGATATCTGAAGGACTATTCTTAACCGTGATGAGAATGTTGTGGAGGTGTTTCTTTATTTCATCCGGGGTCTTCGCCAGCGCTTTCTGGACAATCGAATCGAAATCTCCTTCATTTAGTTTTACGGACACAATCCCTCGCTCTTCGCAGCATACATTCATAGAACAGCATGCCTGCCATGTCAATTATTTTTATCAGCAGGGATATTGACGACAGACCCGGGCTTCCCCAGAGCCATCGAGTCGTGACGACCGCATCATTCAGCGCAGCCTGAACCGGTGCCTCTCCGAATATCTTACCCCCAGCCATGCCAGAAAGAAGTAAAGAATGCCGAGACCCCAGAGGGTCGCCCACTGTCGGCCCACTTCTTTCAAACTCGCCCCCATGCAGGCTATCCGGACAAAACCATCTATCCCCGACGTGGAGGGTATAAACAACGAAAAGAACCGGAGCCATGAAGGAATGCTTTCAACCGGCCAGGAAAAACCTGCAAGAAACAGGAATGGCAGAGAAGTGAAGAGGAGTACCACCATTGATGTTTCCCGGCTTTTGAATAACACTGATGTGGCAATCCCCAGGAATATTGCAGACATGAGAAAGGGCACAAGAAAAAGAAGCGCCTCACCTGGCGTTCCTCTTTGAGGATACCGGTAGAGTCTGAACAGTATAATCGAAACGTAAATTGCATGCAGAAGATAAATGGAGAAGTAAGCCAGAGCCTTACCCGCAAGCACCGTATGCGCAGCAGACTGCTTCAATCGCGGAGAGGTACGGCCAGTTGAAGCCCGTTCCCGTTCCGTACCCGCGGACATTCCGATCGCGATCAGGAGGGTTTGTTGCAGAATCAATATGAGGACAGGCGGCACCGCGTAGGTTGCATATCCCCCTGATGGGTTGAAAAGCGGAACCTGAAGGAGCGGCAAGGGGTCCCTCCTCGCCAGAGCCTGCAGCCTCGGGGTCCCTTTTGCTGTCATTCTTTTCAGAACAACCCCTGCTGACAACGTACCGGTTGAGTAGAGCACACCGGTGAGCACCTGCCGGTAACGGAGAAAATAGCCGGCGTCACAGTAGGCTGCCACCCTGGTGTTGCCACCTTTCAATATGTCCCTCTCGAATCTCGAAGGAATTACTACGATACCTTTTATATCTCCGTCATAGAAGAGATCTTCCGCCTCTTTTAAACTAACGGGACGTGCAGTAACCGACAGCATCTCATGGGCATCCATCATGCGGATAAGCCTCCTGCTCAGTTGTGTTCTGTCAAGATCGACCACACCCACAGGCACCTTCTTGAGTACCTCCGCCGCGTAAGGAAACGGATAAAAGAACGGGTAGATGAGAATGGCACCGAAACAAATGAGCATGACTCCGGCATCAAAAAAGATTCTCCGGTACTCATCCATGCAGGCAGCAAGGAATGCTTTCATGAGCGTCCCCAATATTTGTCGGACGTCATCAATGTGCCAATTCTCATGAGAGGATATATCGGCAGAAGAACTGCGAAACAACCGAGCACAACGATCGGTGTAATGTCGTACAAGACCGATCCACCACGAACAGCCTCATTCGTGAAAATCTTCAAGTAATGAGTAAGTGGCAGGATTTGTGCCCACGCCCTTGCGAATGCAGGCATACCCTCAGCGGGGAACGTAACACCCACAAATACGAAGGCTGTGCTCGTAAAAAACGCTGCCGCACTGAGAGAAAATCGCAGATTTGCCGTTAAGGTTATGATGAGAATTCCAGCGGCTTGACATGCCAGCACAAATAAGAAACCGCCAAGTATGATCCAGATGAAGCCACCCCTGAAAGGAACACCAAGCAGCCTGAAAAGAAAGTAGTGCATGAAACAACTCAGGCAAAAAAAGATGACAATATAGGGAAGCAGTTTGCCCGTAAGGGCCTTAAACACATGCCCGCCGGCACTTGTATACCATTCGCGTGCGGTTCCTTCTTTAAGCTCAACACCAATTACATAGATGGTCATGACAAATATGAATATCTGCATCATCGTCGGTAACAACGCACTCACGAGAAAGTATGTGTAGTTGAGGTAAGGATTAAAGAGCTGATGTACATCGACCTTGACGGGATCACGGCTAATCGGGCCCACAATAACAGATGTGCCGGCGGCCTGGATAGTGGGCAGACTGATTTGAGCTGAAGCGGCGCCTATTGCATTCCGGATGTCGCGGCTGATAAGACTTCCCGGAAGCAAGAACTGATTGTTATAATAGCTGACTGCAACGGGTGCTTTCCCGGAGTAGGCATCATTCTCAAACCCTTTCTGAAAAGTGACAACGGCGTATGCCTTCCCCTCTCTGATGTACTTTTGTGCAGTCTGAAGGTCGTCTACATGATAGGCGACACGGATTGTACTCGTTGCATCGAGCATCCTTGCGAGCTTTCGCGAAAGGGCAGAATGATCATGATCGCAAATTGCGACGGGTAACCCCTGGGGGACAGCTTTTACAAATATAGCCCAGAAAAGCAGGAACGAGAATACAGGCAGAATTATCGTTCCCAGCAGGTACGCTGGATTCGAGACAAGTCTTCGCAGTTCTCTTAACACCACGGCCCTGAGAAATCCGTGCCGGTCCCCCCCGCCTGTATTGAATAGCATCATTTGTCCGGACCTTTAAGCCTTCCCCAATCCACAATGCTGCTCATCCCCGGCCTTAGCCCGGCTACATGCTCCACCGGCACGGCCCGCACTTCAAACGTTTTCAGGTCGAAATCTCCGGAAGCCTTCGTGGCACGCCAGGCAGCGAATTCGCCCAGATTCGATATGTAGTTGACTCTGAGCTTGACAACTTTATTGCCGAGGGCAGAAAATTTTGCATCAAACACAGTACCCATTCGAATCTTCGCCAGCAGTTCCTCCCGCAGGTTAAAAGTTATCCAGATGTCACTGAGATTTACGACGAGTATTACGGGGTAGCCTGCGCTCACAAGCTCTCCTTTTTCCGGCACTATGTCTGCCACCTCGCCGCTTAATGGCGAGAAAATGCGCGTTTCGGCAAGATACGACTCGACCTCGGCTACAGTTCCCATTGCCTGGTCGGCCAGCGCCCTGGCGGCCCTCTTATCTTCAATCCGGGCACCTTTCTGCACCATTTCGTACGCCGCTCTTGCGCCTGCTTCAGCATTTCTTGCCGCCTGCCACTGGCTCTCCGCTTCATCGAGTTTCTGCGTGGGCACTACACCGTCACTGTGAAGTCTCTGCACCCGTTCATACGTTTTTCCCGCGAGATCGGCAGCTGCCTTTGCCCGCAGCAGCGTCGTGTGGGCCGTTTCAATCTCTTCTGCTCTGGCCCCCTTCTCCGCCTTCTCACTCTGGGCACCTGCTGCATTCCGCACCGCCTCCGCCTGCCTCAGTTTTGCCCTGATTTCGGGGCTGTCTATAACAGCTAGCAGCTGTCCCTTTTGGACGGTATCACCCTTCCTGACGAGAAGATCACCAATGCGGCCCGCAATCTTTGACGAGACTTGCACCTGGGTTACCTCCACCTCTCCCTGGATTACCTGAGAGGGAGGCCTCATGAGTAGCCAGCCGGCAAGAGCCAGTACACCGATTGCAAACGCTACCCCAAGAATTACCAAACCCACACCTGCCGACCGTTTCAAAAGGACACCTCCATATCCGCGTGCTTCCGGAAATTTTCGAATTCTTCACTGATACCACAGGCTTCCAGCAATTCAGCAAGAGCTACATCAAATTGAAGGGCCGCTGCGAGCCGTCCCACCTTTACTCTGGCAAGCGCGAGACGCGCATCCACCACGTCCGTTGATGTGGCGTACCCTTCTTCAAAGGAGCGTCTACGGATGCGCAGATATTCCTCTGCGGAACCGAGCGTGGTCTCAAGCATTTGAAACTGCTCCAGGGACTTGTTCACCTCCTGATAGCGCTTCCGTACGAGTAGTTCGACATCTTTGCCGGCTTGTGCCCTTACAGAGGCGGCTCTTGATTCTATTGACCTGGCTGATGCGATCCGGTTTAGCCTCGAGCCGCCCTCGAAGATCGGGAGGCTCAACCCGACGCCTACCGCCCATCTGGGCTCGAGTAACGTCAGATCACGCCGAAGCAGTTCATACTGTCCAAAGAGGCTTATCTGTGGAAGCATGGACCCTATCTCTTTCATATACGACTGGTGAGCCGCCCGTTTTTGTGCTGAGATCTGTCGCAATACCGGATTGCGCTCGACAGCCGCCTCGAGGAAATGGTCTATAGGCTCAAGGCGTTTAAGCAGGAAGAGATTCGTGGAGGGCTTAACCGCCTCTGTCGTATTCAGCATTATATTCAACGCTTCTTGCGATAGCTCTTCATCACGGACGGACCGCTTATATTCGCGATCTGCTTCAGCACGGGCTACCTCCGCGTGAAGCCTTTCCCCCCTGGATATCATGCCATTCTCTTCCAGGCTGCGGGCATCACGTAGATGTTGTTCCATGCCTTCCAGGACCTCTCCTTGCACCCGGCTGATTTGTCGGGCACACAAGAGTCCAAAATAGCGCCTCACCAGATCACTTACAAGCAGCGATTCTGTAGACCTCTGTTTTTCTTTCGCGTCAGTCAGAAGTGAGTCGGCCGCCCTGTTCGCAGCTATTATCTGTCCTCCGGTAAATACCGGCCACGCGGCACTGATATTTCCTTTTAAAAATTCGTCATTCTGGACCGTGAGTTCAAAGGAAGGAAACATAGTAGAGGGCACTGCGGGGTGCAGCCTCATCATTGCGCCTCTGATGTCATTCAGATCAATGATGATGGGATCGTCAATATGAGTATATCGCATGCCAAGCTGCGCCCTGGGAAGAAAGAGTCCGGCCGCGGCAGCTTTCTCATATTTGCGTTGCTGAATTTCCTCCCTGGCAGCCTTCAGGCCTTCACTGCTCTCCCTTGCCTTCACGAGCGCATCGGAGAAACTCATTTCTTCACCACAGGATCGCGCCGGATAGATGGTAACCATACACAATAGAACAATGAACCCAGTTAGGGCTCTCTCAAACCATGACATAATTCCTCTTTCAAGCTGTTTCATGCGTCACTCATCCTTCACCAAATCTGCTACCAGCGAGCGCACTGGCGGCCGCCGGAACTGCCTCCTTGTCTCAGTCTGTCTGCCCTTTACGGCTGACAGTACTCCGGACAGATCTTCTGAGTAACTTACC